>JAIORK010000012.1:0-177500 GCA_021108215.1 bacterium
ATTATCAGTTTTCTTGAGTCGAGGGACTCTTTTTTATCCCAATTTGTCGCACTTGTAATTACAATTCACAGTATTCATCATTGGCATAAAAGAAAAGATTTCACCGCAGAGACGCTGAGACCGCAGAGAAAGGAATGATAGGGCCTAAAAGCCTAAAAGCCTAAAAGCCTAAAAGCCTAAAAGCCTAAAAGCCTAAAAGCCTTAAAGCCTTAAATGCCTTAAATGCCTTAAATGCCTTAAAATTAAATTTCTCAGCGAACTCAGCGTCTCTGCGGTGAAAATGGATATTTTCTTTGCGTAAAGGCAGGCTTTGCGGTATATTTCTGGGATTAATATTCCGGGGCGATACATGGGATCGTTGCGGAGAGTTATTCAATTTTCCGTATGAACAGGAAATTTCATGGCCAAAGATAAACAAGTTGCCAAAACAGCGGGTATAATTTCAGGTTTCACCATGATTTCACGCATTTTTGGATATGTGCGTGATGGTCTTGGGGGCGCGATCCTGGGTGCCGGATTTGCCAATGATGCCTATCTGGCGGCTTTTCGAATCCCCAATTTACTGCGCGATCTTTTTGCCGAGGGTGCGCTTTCTTCCGCTTTTATCCCTACATTTACATCCACAGCAGAGAAAGAAGGGGCCAAGCGGGCATGGCAACTGGTTTCCATTGTCATCAATGTGATTGTTTTGATCATGCTCGGTTTGGTGCTTTTGGGGGAATTGGGAGCGCCGCTATTGGTACGCGCGATTGTACCGGGATTTGCCGCTATTCCCGAAAAAATGGAATTGACCGTCCACTTAACCCGTATATTACTCCCGTTTCTTTCATTTATCAGTATGGCGGCTGTGTTCATGGGTGTCCTCAATTCCAGGGAACGCTTTGGGGTTCCGGCTTTTGCGCCGGTCATGCTTAATTTGACCATGATATTTTTTGGTTTTATTCTTTGTCCCTTGTTCGGAGATTTGCCGGAAGAACAGGTTGTGGGCTGGGCTTGGGGTGCGCTGGCCGGTGGATTGATGCAGATGGTGATCCAAATTCCAGCCGTGTTTAAACAGGGGTTTCGTTGGCAGCCATTGATCCGTTGGAGAGATCCTGGATTGCGCCGGATTATTAAATTGATGATACCTGCGATTGCGGGTCTTTCAGTGACCCAGATTAATTTATTTATCAATACCATCATTGCATCTTTTTTAATGGAAGGTGCAGTAACCTATTTATATTATGGGAACCGAATTATGCAATTGCCGCTGGGTGTTTTCGGTGTGGCCATTGCCACAGCCCTGTTGCCATTGACATCCAAGCATATTGCCCGGGGAGAAAAAGACCAATTCATAGAGACCCTTTCGTTTGGTATGCGGCTATTGTTCATTATCACGATTCCGGCTGCCGCAGGGATTATCGTATTGGCCGAGCCGATCAACCGGCTTTTGTTTGAGTACGGCCGCTTTGATCCTTTGGCAATTAAAGCGGTGGCCAAGGTCTCGATCTTTTATACTTGCGGCTTGGTCGCGTTTGCCGGCGTAAAAGTTATCGTGCCGACATTTTATGCACTCAATGATGCCAAGACACCGGTGATTGCGGCGGCAATCGCGGTGGGTGTGAATATTGGATTGAATCTATTATTGATGAAACCCATGGGATATACCGGGCTGGCGCTGGCGACCACCGTGGCGGCATTTGTGAATTTTGCGATACTTGTCATAAAATTACGCAAACATACCGGACAGCTGGATGCGAAAAGAATATTAAACTCTTTTATCCGGGTTTTTCTGGCAGGTGCCATGATGGGTTTTTTGGTTTGGTCGGGTGCACAGGGATGGCTGCCGGATGGCGGTGCCGGTATCGCGCGTTGGGAATTGGCTTGGAAGGTTTTTACACTGATTTTTACCGGGGTTTTTGCCTATGCAGCATTTTGCTGGTTTTTTCAGGTTCCGGAGCAAGAACGTGTATGGGGAATGGTGAGAAGCAAAATCGGCCTGGGGGATACCGGGAAATAATTTATGTAGGGGCGAATCCACTTGTCCGGCGCATGCCGGATGTATTCGCCCAATGGGGTTAAAAATGGAAAAATTACGTTTTAATATCATTCAAACTGACTGGGGTTTTGTCGCGGCGGCGATTAGCAAACACGGACTGCGTCATTTGCTCCTGCCGAAGGAAACCAAAGAGAAAGCATTTGAATCACTCTGTGCCAAAGTCAAGGATGAGAAATTGGTGCCGGATAACAAGGACCTGATTTTAAAAAAACTCACCGGTCAATTAAAAAATTATTTTATGGGACGGCTGGTGGAATTCACGTACAAGCTGGATTACAATACTGCTACGATTTTTCAACGTCAGGTCTGGTGTGTGACCCGGACAATCCCCTATGGTGCGACTCAAACCTATGGGTGGATTGCTGAAAAAATCGGTGATCCGGAATCCAAACGGGCGGTAGGACAGGCGCTCAATGCCAATCCCATTCCGATTTTAGTGCCCTGTCACCGGGTGATTGCCGCTCGCGGCAGACTGGGCGGTTTCGGCGGCGGGACGGAGATGAAAAGCCGTCTGCTCAAGCTGGAAGGTACTATTTTGGCATGAAGCGTTTTCACCGCAGAGACGCTGAGGACGCAGAGGAAGATTCAAAAACTATAAAAAATCAGGATATAAGGAAAAGGAAATACTGAAAGCATTAAACTATAAAAAGATTTTTTCTGCGTACTCAGCGTCTCTGCGGTGCCCGCTTTTTGGGTGTGCGGTGAAATGAATTTAATGAAAGTGTGATAATGATTTGAAACATAAAATAATTTTAAGGTTAATTCCGCTCGCCGCTTTTGTAATCCGTCTAATCGGGTGGAGTATGCGGATTCGACTGATAGACCCGAACAAAGTTTCCCCACAAGCGCGAACTGAGGAAAAATTCATCTATGCGTTTTGGCACAATCAGCAGATTTTGTCGGCTTTTTTTTTCCGCAATTTCGGTATCCGCGTATTGGTATCCCGCTCTAAAGACGGCGATTATATTACCGGGGTTTTAAAACAATTCGGGTTTGGTGCGGTGCGCTCCTCGTCGAGCAGCGGAAAAATAAACGCGTTGCGCGGATTGGTTAAGGAATTACGTAAAGGCGCGCATACCGCCATCACCCCCGATGGCCCCCGGGGTCCGGTTTATCAGGCGCAGCCGGGGGTGGTTTTTTTAGCAGCACTTTCCGGTCATCGGGTCGTACCTTTTGGGTGTGCTGTTAACCGGGTCTGGTCGCTGCGGCGTGCCTGGGACCGGTTCGAGATTCCCAAACCGTTTAGTCGCGCGGTGATTTTTTACGGCGACCCGATCAGTGTTCCCAAGAAACTTACGGATGAAGCGGCAAAAAAAATAGTGCAACACGTGGAAAACGAAATGAACCGTTTGCGCACGGCCGCGCAGCAACAGGTTGAAAACCCGGATGAAAGCAGGCATGGCTAATGGTGTGGAAGGATGTGCGCAGTAAAATTAAAAAGACATTTGGTGAACAAGAAGTCGCTAAATTGGAGAAAGCCTACCAGTTTACGGAGAAATGTCATTTTGGGCAGAAACGTTTGTCCGGCGATCCTTATGTGACCCATAGTATTGAAACTGCGGCGATTTTGTTTGAATTGCATTCGGATTCCGATGCGATTGCAGCCGGATTGCTGCACGATTGTATCGAAGACACAGACGCCACTTATGAAGAAATCGAGAAGGTATTCGGCAAAGAGGTTGCGGACCTTGTTGACGGGGTTACCAAAATCGGGACCCGGGTTTTTCGCGATTCGGAAGAACAAAAAGCGGAAAACCTGCGGAAGATCATGTTGGCCATGGTTCGGGATATTCGGGTCCTGGTGATCAAGCTGGCCGACCGCTTGCATAACATGCGCACCCTGGAATATTTGCCGGATGATAAGAGAATGCGTCTGGCCCGTGAGACCATTGAAATTTATGCCCCCCTGGCACACCGGCTCGGTATGGCCAAGATTAAAAATGAACTGGAGGATTTGGGTTTTAAACATCTTCATTTTAGCGAGTATACCGAGCTGATTTTGCAGGTGAAGTCTTTTGAAAAGCAGCGGGAGGCGGATATCGCCTCGGCGCAGGAACAGATTGTGAAGCTGCTGAGTGATATTAAAATTAAAGCCTCGGTAAGCGGGCGTATGAAACATTTATACAGTCTTTGGAATAAAATGCGTTTTCAGAATAAAAACCTGGATCAGATTTTTGATCTGATGGCTTTGCGTATTATTGTTCCGGCCATCAAAGATTGTTACGCTGCATTGGGCATTGTGCACGCCCACTGGAAGCCCATGCCCGGACGATTTAAAGATTTCATTGCCATGCCCCGTTCCAATATGTATCAGTCATTGCACACCACGGTGATTGGTCCTTCCGGCGAGCCTTTGGAAATTCAGATCAGAACCATTGAAATGCATAAGACCGCCGAAGAGGGGATTGCCGCCCACTGGTCTTACAAAGAGGGTGTGAGTGCCGGCGAGGCCTATACTGCCAAGCTGTCCTGGTTTGGACAATTCCTTGACTGGCAGAACGATCTGCGTGATTCCAGGGAATTTATGGAAGCGTTGAAAATTGATCTTTTTGAGGATGAGGTGTATGTCTTTACTCCTAAAGGAGAGGTCAAATCATTGCGCCGCAATGCCAATCCCATTGATTATGCCTATCTCATTCATTCGAAGCTGGGGGATACATTGGTAGGCGCCAAAGTAAACGGCCGGTTGGTCCCTTTAAGATATGAATTAAAAAACGGCGACATTGTAGAGGTCATCACGCGTGCGGACGGGAAGCCTTCCCGCGACTGGATCAAGGTGGTCAAGACGACCAAAGCGAAGAACCGTATCCGGCATTATTTCCGGCAAATCGAAAAGGATGATAAGGTCAAACACGGCAAAGCATTGCTGACCGTGGAGCTGGAGCGCTGCGGCACCACACTCAATGAGATGATGAAAAAGGAACGTTTGCTGGAAGTCGCGCAAGGGATGAATCTGAAAAGCGTGGAAGAGTTGCTGCTGCAAATTGGGGATGCGAATATCGGGAGCCGGACGATTGCCGGACGATTGGGACTGGATCTTCCCAGCACACAGGCACCGGCAACAGCGCAGCCGGCGGCATCCAAAGCCGACAAAGCTGAAGCGAGCGGCGTACGGGTCAGCGGATTGGCCGGGATGGTCATTCGCTACGCACAATGTTGTCATCCCATTCCCGGAGATGCAATCACCGGATATATTACCCAGGGTCGGGGTGTCTCGATTCACCGGCAGGATTGTTCCAATGTAAAAACATTTTTAAACGAACCGGACCGCTATGTGCAGGTTAGCTGGGATGACATGAAAGATGCGGTGCATGATATGCAGATTTTTTTACGAGCTGCCGGACGTGAACGTTTGCAGACCGACCTGCTGCGTGTTTTTGATGACATCCGTGTGCATGTCAAGGAAAGCACAACGCGCATCACACAGCAAAATCATTTTGAAGCAATTTTTACGATTCAAATCAAGGGGAAGGACCATCTGCGCGAAATTATCACTGCCTTGCAAAAAGTTAAGAGCGTGATTTCAGTTTCCCGCCGATGAAGGAAAAATAGGAGGTACACCGATGCAATCAGTCATGAGCGGACGTGCGCCCAAACCCATTGGGCCTTATTCACAAGCGATTAAAACTGAAAAATGGCTTTATCTCTCCGGGCAGATATCGCTGGACCCGATTTCCGGAACCGTGGTAGGAGATAATATTAAGGAGCAGACCCGGCAGGTTTTTGAAAATCTCAAAGCGGTTTTGGCTGCCGGCGGTGCTAATTTTTCCCAGGTTGTGAAGATGACAATATATATGGCGGATCTCAAGGAATTTACTGATTTAAATGAGGTCTATGCCGAGTACTTTACCAAACCGTATCCTGCCCGGTCAACGGTCCAGGTGGCAGGGCTGCCCAAAGGTGCGCGGGTGGAAATGGATGCCGTCGCCTGGGTGGGGAAAGTAGAATAATGTTCACCGGGTGGATACGCGTCGATGTTTTTGCTTTTTACGGTAGGGAACGGTCGCGACCGCTCCCTACTACAATGTGGTGAATAAAAAAAAGCCCTGGGATGAAATCCCAGGGCCATACAGCATGCGGTCGGATTAAGAGACCACCTTTTTCACCTTGTTGGAACGCAAACAACGCGTACAGACATTGATGCGCCGGATCGTGCCGTCAATATTGGCACGGACTTTTTGAAGGTTAGGTTCCCAGCGACGCTTGGTATGCCGCATCGAGTGGGAAACTTTAAATCCGACTTGGGATGTTTTACTGCAAATTTCACATTTTATTGACATGTTGGTTTCACCTCTATAAAAAATCAGGGGTAAATTTATCATGTTCATTGACTCTTGACAAGGAAAAAAATGAAAAAAAACGAAAAAAATAATAAAAAATTATCCAATCCGGAAGCAATATTGTGGCTGCTTAAACCGCTCCGCCTGGAGATGAAGCAGGGGTGTACTGACCGGGCAGTTGCCGGAGGTATCGGGAAATGGCTTCCGCTGGTACAGGAAAAGCTGATTGCACAGGCTTTTCTTCCGGAAAAGGAGAGTGCCGCGCTTTTAAAACCTTTGCAAGGGTATGTGACAGATTCGCCGGAGGAGCGGAAGGTTAAAATTTCAGCGATTTTTTCAAGTGTGGAAAAATTGGGGACCCCGACGGCGCAAAGCCCATCTGAGGCAGCGCCGGCGGTAGAGGAACAGCCTAAAGAGGATGAGCGCGTGACTGAGTTGGGCATGCCGGTACAGTATCTCAAGGGGGTAGGTCCCAAACGGGCGGGGTATCTTAGAAAAATTAATATTGATTCAGTTATGGATTTACTTTGTCATTATCCCCGGGAGTGGCAGGACAGGACCCAACTGAGTAAAATTCATCAGGTGAAAGAGGATGAGCATGTCACCATCTGCGGGAAAGTACGCGCCAAACAAACGTTTACCATCCGCCGGGGACTGAATATCACCAAGGTTATTTTAGATGATCAAACCGGTCAGATTGCCGCGACATGGTTCAACCAGCCTTATATGCGGGAGCGATTTGAAGAAGGGCAATGGGTGTTGGCCTATGGCAAGGTCAGCTTCTCCCGCAGCTGGCAGATTATGAATCCGGATTTTGAGATTTTAGAAGGTTCCAGTGAGGACCAGATACATACCGGCCGCATTGCTCCCATGTATCCGCTGACAGAGCGGATTTCGCAGCGCGTGATGCGCAGCATGTTGTATTCACTGGTTCAGCATTTGCCAACACACTTTCCTGATGTTCTGCCGGATGCAGTTGTAAAAGATCAGGCTTTTCCTGCAGCGAAGGTAGCCTATCAGGATATTCATTTTCCACCGGATTTTCCGGCATTGGATCAGGCGCGTCGCCGCTTGGTTTTTGAAGAACTGTTTTTACAGCAAATTGCCGTCGCGCGTATGCGGGTTACTTATGGACGTGTTTTGGCCAAAGCATTGCAGACCCAAGGAGCGAAGGTGACCGCCTTTTTGGAAGCGCTGCCGTTTTCACTGACAGAGGCACAGGACAAGGCACTTAAGAAAATTTTTGAGGATCTCGGGAAGCCGCATCCCATGCACCGGCTGCTGCAAGGTGATGTGGGATCAGGGAAAACCGTGGTAGGGGCTGCCGCCATGTTGGCGGCAGTGGATAGCGGTGTGCAAGCTGCTTTGATGGCGCCGACTGAAATTTTGGCAACGCAGCACTATCTTGTGTTGAAAAAGTATTTTGAACCGCTCGGCATAACCCTGGAACTTTTAACCTCCGGTGTCAAGGCGGTGGAAAAAAAACGAATCCATGCAGGACTGGCGGACGGCACAGTGGCCGTTTTGATCGGCACCCATGCATTGACCCAGGAAATAGTTGCTTTTAAAACATTGGGATTGGTGGTTGTGGATGAGCAGCATCGCTTTGGGGTTGAGCAGCGGGCGCTGTTGCGCGCCAAAGGTGAGCAGCCGCACACACTGGTTATGACCGCCACGCCGATTCCGCGCACCCTGGCACTGACTGCCTATGGTGATCTGGATGTTACCGTATTGGATGAATCACCGCCAGGCCGGATGCCTATTTCGACTCAGGCATTGGCGCATGGTCAAAGCCGTATGGCCTACGAAAAAATGAATCAAGCGGCGCAGGCCGGACGTCAGGGATATATTATTTTTCCACTGATTGATGAGTCGGAAAAACTGGATCTCAAAGCATTAACCAGGGAATATGCCCGGCTGGAAAAGCATGTTTTTACAGACAAGTCTCTCGGCCTGTTACACGGCAGGATGACAACGCCGGAAAAAGAAATAATTATGGCGGCGTTCAAATCCGGCAAGATTCAAATACTCGCGTCTACCACTGTGGTGGAGGTCGGGGTGGATATTCCCAATGCTACGGTGATGATTATTGAAAATGCCGACCGTTTTGGACTCGCAACTTTGCATCAGCTCCGCGGGCGAATCGGCAGGGGGCGTCACGCATCCTATTGTTATTTAATTGCGGACCCTTCAACTGAGGAGGGCAGGGCCAGATTGCGTATTATGTGTGCGGTGAAGGATGGATTTCAACTGGCTGAGGAGGATCTGGCATTGCGCGGTCCGGGAGAATTTTTTGGTTTGCGGCAGCACGGGCTGCCTGATTTAAAACTGGCGAATTTGATTCGTGATGCCGCTCAAATTGAGATCGCCAAGGAACATGCTGATCGTATTATTGCCAAAGACCGTGAGCTTGAACTGGATGAAAATCAGGCTTTACGTGAAGCTTATTTTGCGCTTTATCAAGATAGGGAATCACGCGCAAGGGTTGGGTAGTCAGCTTTCTTTAATAGTCGTTATTCTAATTATTTTGTGATATATTTTTCTGTTTATTTATAAGCTTTTTTCAAAAATCCACGTATAAATAAAAAATTATGCCATCCATAGCTTCAAATTGAAACGAACTCGATTTTATCTTTAAAATTAAAGAGTATTATTGGATAATGAATTTGATATCATTCTGTGAATATGCTATATTAATTGTAAATTAGTTCCAGTCATATAATATAGAAAATATTTTTAGAATTCATGGTGGCTTACGTGATTAAACATAAAAAAGCCAAATACACTCAAAGCGGTTCAAAGCAACAAACGCTGCTATCCAGTTGGTATTGTCCGGCGCGGCTTGCTTTAGGTAAAGTGATTAGTCTGCTTATCTCTTTGACATTTATTCTTCCCTCCATTTCCTGGGCATTTGAGACCCAGACGTTTATCAACCGCAATGCCATTCAGTTTAAAAACCATTCCATTGCTGTACCGGTATCCAATGGGAAAATTGTCCAATCTTTTCAAGGTGAGAAACAGCTGGTGATTCATATCCAGGATTTGCACTGTCATCACGAAGTGCAAAAAAATATTGCTGAGATCATTGATCACTTTTCAGATAGTTTGAATTTGAAATTGGTTGCGCTCGAAGGTGCAAGCCGGCCTGTCAATGTAACCAAACTCTCCACATTTCCTGATGTTAAAACAAAAAGATTTACCGGTGATCAGTATATGCGCCAGGGGAAAATATCCGGCGCCGAATACTATGCCGCGACCGGACGGTTTCCCGTGGTGCTGGAAGGGATTGAAAATGCCGAACATTACCGGCAGGGGCGTGAGCATGTTCTTTCTTTTCTTTCTGATGAGAGTCAGGGGTATGTCTGGGACATCCGGGATACTCTCCAGCAGTTAAAACCGAAAATTTATAATGAAGCCCTCAGGGCATTTGACCGCAAGCGCTCCGCTTTCCGCGAGGGGAAGCTCTCTTTATTTCAATACTGCCGTTTTCTTTACAAAGATGCCCGCGAAAACCGCTATGATCTGGATTCTTGTCCACAGTTGGCCGGCTATGCCAAGGGGCAGTCCGACGTTTTTTCGCATACAATTGATTCAGACCGGCTTTACCGCGAAATGGACCGCGTGGATGCGGACCTGCGTGAGCTGCGTTATACACATACTGATCAGCGTAATTTGGACCAGCTTTTTCACCGGTTGGATATCATGGAAAAAATGCTTTCCATCTCGGTCTCTACCGGAGAATTTGCCGAGTACCGTTCCCAACCGTATCTTTTTAAGATCAATACATTTCAGAAATTTATTGAGCGGCATGATTCGCAGGGCGATCTTGCTCTGGAACCGGCGGTATATCAGATTGAGGGATATTTAAAAAAAGTTGAGTTGTTTTATGCCAATGCCGATGTACGCAGCCAGGATTTTGTAGAAAATGTTTTAACTAAAATGGACCGTCACAGCACGTCAGCTGCGATTCTGATCACCGGCGGCTATCATACGCAACATATTCTTGATTTGTTAAAGATGCAGAATATTTCTTTTGTTTCGATCAAACCAAAATTGACCCGGGCGGATGTGGTGAATCCTTATTTTAGCTTGCTGCGCAAGCGCCGCACACCGCTGGAAAAATTACTTGCAAAGAATCAGACGATTTTTGCCTTGGAACCTTTCTTTGCACAGTTTGATCAAGCCAACGCTTTGGTGAGTGAGACCAACCTGCCCGAAGATGTTCGTATCGGCTATCGCATGCTGGAACTAAGTCTTAAACTCAATACGATTCATTTCATGCGCCAACAAGGTATTTCGAATCTGGATAATTTACAGGAACAGTATCAAACCCTGCTGGACAAGTATGCAGCGGACAGCCGCACCGTGCAGCCGGATTTTTCGAGAGCGATCCAATCCGGGAAAACGTTTATGGTTCCGGTGAACAATGATTTCTTTGCCGCCATCTATCCGCGCAATCAGGCGCGGATGCTCGGCGGTACTGTGCTCCAGAGTTTTCTTTTACAAAATTTTGAAATAGGTTTTTTTGATCAAAGCGAGTGGACACGTATGGCAGGGATGCTTCAAAAGCGTGGTCCGGTGGCAACTGTGGGAGGGTTGGTCCGGGCCCAATTGGTTCAGGCATTGTTGCCCGGGGGCGCTGTGATTATGAACGGTGCACTGATTTTGACCGCACGTCCGGCCGGTGCGCTTGTTTTGCAAGTGGGTTTGGGACGGCAGTTGCGTACGCGCTGGCGGAATTCGGGCAGTGCATTGAAAAAGGCGGTTGTCAATCTGAACGCGCGT
Source organism: bacterium (assembly GCA_021108215.1). Lineage (NCBI taxonomy): Bacteria > bacterium. The sequence continues at coordinate 11,104 of JAIORK010000012.1, forward strand.
ATTCGTACGATTGATTTGAATACAATGATTGCGGATCTGCAATTGCGCCGTGCCTGGATGGTGCCATTGGGATTCGGTATGGTGGTGATCGGAGTTGCTCTGGGCTGGGGTGCGGAGGCTTATTTCCGCATCAATGTGCTGACCCACATTTTTCAGGGAACCGGCACATTCGCCATGGCAGCCGGTATGTTCGGCATGATTAAAACGCCGAAATGGAATTTGGATAATACGGGCCGGGTCCAGGTTATGGAGCACCACCACTATATTCTTGATGTTTTGCGTGGGATCGCCAAACGCGGTCCGCCCGCTTTGGTGGTTAATTTTGACGCCCATCGCGATGCCGACGGTGCCGCACCCGAAGGCCGGTGGATCAATGACGCAAAAAAAGAAAATATTGTCGATAAGGTCGCGACATGCCCTTTGCGGCCCCGGCATTGGTCTTTGCAAAAGGATGTTATCAGCCAGGTGCTGATGCAGGCAAAAAAACAGGGCAGGCCCGTTGTGCTCTCCTTTTGTCTCGATTATTTCTCCTTGGGAAACAGATATCCCATGGGGGATCAAAATCCCTACCATCTTTCTCCCAACCAAGTCCGCGAGGAAATTTTGGAAATTTTGCAGTTTTTTCAAAAAAACGGCATTACACCGGAACAATTGGTTATCGCCCGTTCGCGGGATTATTTAAATGCTCAAGCTGATGAAGCGTATATTGCCATGTTGGAACAAAATTTGCGTAAACATCTGGCGCAGGCAATGCCGGCACCTGCGGAAGATGTTGATCGGGCTGATTCGGCAATTATGCGGAGTATTCGCGCGATGACCATGGCTGCCGGGCACAAGGGGCTGTGGTACCGGTTTAAAAAAATGCAGGACAAAAAAGCCAAAACGGAATTGATTAAAATTTATCAGGTACGCATTCGGAAAAACGCAATTGTCTGGAAGGCGCGAAGGAAAATCACGCTTACTGAAGCCAACCGCGACAAGTTAACGAATGAAAAATTTATTGCTGTGGGCATGCAGGCCCTGACGGCATTTATCAATGCATTTGATCCCTGGCAGGAGACGAATTTTTTCCCGGCATTGGATGAAGCGGTGCGAAAAGCCCTGGAAAAATACATTGCCGAGTTTGAAGGTGCAGGTCGTTCTACAGTTGCGGACAGCCGGGATGTTTTGGCAGTTGAACCGTTACGGCCGTCTCAGGGACTGAAAATTTATGACAGTTTGAAAAAAACGGGAGATGTGAAATTAATCGGCGGGCACAAGAATTTATGGCTGCGTTACAAAGGAAAGGGCGATGTGGCGGCCCGTGATTTACTGGCGGAAAAATATCAATACCGTGTCAATCGCCTGGCAGACAACTGGTTGACCTGGCTGGATACGCAAGCTGCCAAGACCGAAGGATTGATCAGCCATGAAGAACTCATCCAGGTAGGTCAATTGGCCTTATTGGAAGCGCTTGAGAGTGTGGATCCGCTCAAGGTAGTGAATGCCTATGAAAAGATGGATACAATGATTTACCGGGCCATTGAAAGTTATTTGGAACAGTATACAAAACTGGATATTCAATTTTGGGGCGCCGTCAGTACACCTGAGCATGATATTTTACAAAGTGAAAAAGGGAGGCAGATCCAATCAGTACTGGATAAATATCTCGATGCGCGCGAGCAGGAGATGTTGGCCATGTATCTCATAGATGGGATGACCATGGAACAGATCGGCGACGCCTATGGGATGAAAAGCGGCCGCAGCCGGCCGCATCAAATTATTACGAAAGCTTTGCGAAATTACGGCGGGAGGATTCGCAAGGAACTTAATACCATAGGAATCGATCTGGATGCCTTGTTGCGCGGGCCGGTTACAGGCGGTATCATGCCCTGGTTGAAAACCGGGCTGGTTCGTCTTGGGTTGCGGCCGCAGACGTATGATCGCTGGGTGGCAGGTGGTTTGGAAAACGGCTTGGCAATGCTGGGAGGATATGCGCTGGCACCTTTGGCGATTTTTGCCGCAGCCGGTTTGGGATTGGATGCAAATGTACTGACAACCGCGCACGCGGGCTGGGTGGTGTTTTTCGGTCTGCATTTTGTACAAATGCTTGCCGGTCTGACGTATAAATTCCGGGGGTTGACTATACCGGAAAGTTTACGCGCTCCTCATTGGTCAACCGGCGTTTTGGCCGGTTTGATGGCTTTGCTTGGGATTTCGTTTGGGTTTTCTCCACTGACCTGGCAGGGGTTGTTGGTTCATTATGGCATTAACTGGACCGCGGCGGTTATTCAAAGCGGTGTGGCGGATCGATTCCTGGCATGGGCGGGGATGGATAGTCATGCCGCGTTGCGGCGTGAAATTCAACAGCGGTTTCAATTGGTGTTTTCAGACAAGCAGCGTTTATCCCGCACGGTGCTGCAGGCCTTTGCACGGGGGGTAACATCCGGCAGTCTTAGTCTGACACATATCAGCCGCAAATTCACTTATGACCTGACAGTTCATCGTAATCCGGATACATACACCCGGGAGGAAGTGGAACAATTTACCTTTAAAGGGGCACTTTTTGATTATATGGATACCTGGCCCAATCGGCTGCGCCGTTCGGATATCTTGGTGGGTGATATGCTGGATCAGATTGCGAAGAATAATCCCGGCCGCCGGCTGCGTTTCCTGGAAGTGGGCGTGGGTATGGTGCCGGTGACTTTGAAGCAGACGTATAAAAATTTAAAAAAACGCATGGATGTTTCCGGACATGAGATTGATCTGATCGGTGTTGATCGGGCGGAACCAGGTGCTGTTGTCATGCTGGAGGACTGGGATTTAATTGGTATTTTTGACAAACAAGGCGAATTGCTTTCCTTGATGCGGATGGATGATACGGTCCCGATAGACCAACTGGTCGGAAATATGGGGAGGGTCTTGGGACGGCTCCGCGAAAAACGGCAGCGCTTGATAGATCAAGCCGGGCAGGCAGGCCGCACACAACATGAGTATTATACCAGGGAGGGAAGTGAATTCCTCAACCCCTGGGAAGAGATTGCGCGTGATTTTGAAAATATGACTATGCTTCGCGCCGATGCCCGTCACCTGGTATTGCCGGAACCGGTGGATGTCATCCGCGCCCCCAACATTCAGATTCACTTTTCGCCCCAAGACTGGGAACAGGTGCGCCTGCAGATGACCTCCAATTTGCGCGAGGATGGATTTTTTCTCGAACTTTCCAACAATGTTGCCGGGGACATGGATATGTATGCGGTTTATCAGAAACGCAACAACCAGCTTGTCCAGTTGACACCGGTTGAAGTTTACAGAGCGGGATTGCTGCAAGGAACTGCTTTGCAATCGGTTTCTATGGCGGTCTATGATCGGATGATTGCGGCACAACCCGGGGTCTTGAATGTGATACGGCATCTTGCCGAGGCATATGGGGCGGGTTTTACGGAATGCTTTATCCTCGGACAATGGGGACGTGCTGATTTGGGTGCGATCCACGCCGATGCAGCGATTGAGATCGGCATTGCCAACCGTTCCCTGCCCAGTGCTGAAGTACTGGCGCGATGGAAAGAACAATTTAATATTAGTGTTAAACGGATTGATGATCCGGTTGCTGCCAACCGCCGGGGAATTTCCATTCCGGTAGCCTACTTTTCCGTGCGCGGTGGATCGTTTATTGGCCCATTAATTTTGAAATACCATCAATTGTTGAAAAAACGCAATCAAGCGCAACAGGTTCTTTTTACGCCCGCCACCGGTTTGCAACAGACAGTACGCGCGGTTGAGGGAAAATCTGTTCGACCTATTGATACCGGCGGCGCGCTGGGGAAATTTGAATTCAAGGAAATATCCGTCATCACGCCTGAGTCGGTTACGATTTCCCGGGCGGAGCGCGACATGCTCTTGGGAAAAGAGAGCGCCGATGAGACCGTGATCAGTGTGCTGGCATCTCCTCGAATCAGGATTGTGGCCTATCCCATTGATGCGCAAGGCAAGGTTAACCGCAATGAGGAACTGGAATTCCATGTTACGTTGCGCGAATTAAACCAAACACAGATTTCAAAAGTCGAGCAGTCGCTGCGAAGATTCCGTCATATCAGGGACACCAAGATCGGCTGGTACGGGCGGGACCGCCGGGCACTGAATGCCATGAGTACACAGGCGGAAACATTACTCCAGGCTAGTGGGGATGCGGTCAACCTTACCTCCGGCTTGAATGGATTTTATATTATCAGCCATGTGGAAGTAAAACGCGGGCCGCCGGATGCCGTGTTTAACGGCATGGCAACTGCACAGGCGGTTTTGCTGGATGCAAAACTGTTTGACACGTTGAAGGTTTTTGACGCTGCTTTGATTCATGAACTGGGCGAGTCTCTTGGTTACAAGCATACCTTCTTACGCGGTCTGGGCCACAAGGCGAGGATTGCCAAAGGCCGCCTGCTCAAACCCAAAGAAAAAGGGTTCGTGGGCCGCATCTTGGGGAACTGGACACAAAACCGGCTTACTCAATGGCTAGCTGTTAACCGGCCGCAATCCAAAGCTGCCGGCTTGACAACACCGCTGCTGTCGCAAGGCGAGCTTGATGCGCTGAATCAGATGCTGCAGTCGGAAAAAGCGGACACGGGATTGGATGTCCTGGAAAGTATGACAGAAGACCTGCGGCTTTATCCCAAGGAACTTTATCATAAACGTGAATTAGGAGCGCATCTCGATGCGTTTGACAAAGTGCATTATGAATTTGTGGAGACTGATTCCCAAATGAAAGAGGGCTACTGGCGTTTCAAAGATTCCCGCGCGGTCGGGGTTGGTCAGGTTGAACTCGTTCTCGGAAGTTGGCAGGATGTTCAAAAAAAATCACCGGTCAATCATCAGAAAATGGATGTACATGTTGTCGAACGATTCAAACATCCCGATGGTTCGATAGTGAGCTGTTATTATTTTGATGATCACGCTTTTTCAGTTCCCTATGCAATGGAAGCGGTTGCCAGAGGGGAAATGCCCCGTAACGGTAACACGCAGTTGTTTCTTGATGAGCATTATGATTTTATGGATATACTGACAGCATCGGGATTTCCGGATGAACAAAAATTTTTCCGAGCGTCCAGGACGCTAAGAGAATGGTTTGCGGGAATCAAAAAATATATTTTCATGAATAATTTGAATTGGATTTTAGGTTCTGCGGGATTTTTAAAACGTCATATTTGGATTTTTGATTCCGAATCCCGCTATTTTATCGAGCAAAACGAACCGGATGATGTTGTTGCCATGGAAAAACAAGTGAATGATCACCGTGTTGAGTATATTGCAACCGGTTTCCTGAAGTATTTCCAGATGAAAAACCGTCCCAAAAATGAAAAGGTATTATTCAACATTGATACCGATGTGGTGGGTGACCGTTTAGGTGTTGGAGATGTTCGCCAGTCGGCCCTGATTGGCAGAGGCCAGGCATTGCGTTTGCTGGCGGAATTTTTATTCCGAGTTGCCAAAAACGATGGTGTCACGCCGCTGTCATTCCAAGCCAACACAACAGCGGATCTGAAAACCTATGGCGATGTGGCGATTGTGCGATTCCTGGCAAGGATTGCGCCGGTAATTCTCCTGGGGACAGGTAAACTGACTGCCGAACAGTTTGCGCAGATTCTTGAGAATTCCATACAAACGCATAAAGCATCAGTGCAAATTAATCCTAAGAGGTCTGATGAATTTGTCGGTGCCATCGGCAAACTGGATATCCGTGAGGTCCGGGTGATTGCCAAAGACAAGCTGCGCATCTCGGGTCATCCGCTGGATGCCAAGGGCAAACCGATAACAGATGAGACGGTTGAATTCGAGGTCTCGGTCCGTGCTTTAACAGCACCGGAAAGATCGCTGGTCGATGCAGCCCGGGATCGTATTAAAAAAATTAATACTGAGAAAAAAGATTGGCATCAAAACGACCAGGATGTGCTGGATGCCTGTCTGCGTCAGGCTGGAAAAATGGATCGCCTGACCCGGCATGAAATAAATCTTTTGCAGCGAATCCAGGGGGTCTATGTAATTACTGAGGCGAAGGTGATTCGCGGTTCACCGGATGCGGTTTTTGCGGGGATGGGTTTTTCAGAAGCTGTGTTACTGGATGAGAGTTTATTCCGTGACGGCAATGAACAGGCGTTTAGCGCTGCCTATCTGCATGAATTGGGCGAAGCACTGGAGTTATCGCGGGTAACGCATGTTTTTTTACGCGGTTTGGGTAAAAAGCAGCGGGTCGCACGGCGGCGGGCATTGAACTGGGCTGAGCTGGGCTTTGTTGCCCGCGTTTTAGGAAATGAATTCCAGGCGAAGCTGACCTCGTTATTAGAAATACAGAAACGGCACAAAAGTGTTCTTTGGGAAGCTGAGTTGGCGCGCCAGGAAGCCATGCGGGAAGCATATCCTGCGGGCTGGGAATCTGAATATGCGTCTGAGCTTGCAGCGATTGAGGCAGAAGCGGACGCAGCGTATCAGGAAGTCAAGGGGGAGCGGCCTCGACAAAATCGCGTGATGGACCCGCAGGTTCGGCGTGAAAGGTATCTCAATCAAATTCCCGACGGTTTTGATCCGACAGCCAAGGTGCAAATCAAGGGCATGGTCATGGACATTGATCTGACCATCACACCTGGATCGAAGTTGCCGATTGCCGCCAAGGCCTTGCAACAGATAAAGCGGGCGCTTAAGGCCGGAGTGCCGGTATTGCTCAACAGCGGGAGCCCGGGCCGGGTGGCGCAGACCGGAAAACTTTATACCAATCTTCGCGGGGAGTTTGAAACAGAGACGATATTGCATGAAGAACAGGCACTGGAAGTACGCATTATCAAACAAATTGTTGATGAGATGAAACGCACACAGGATCAGCGTTATCTGGTTAATCTTGAGATACAGGGTGACAGCGGAAAAGAACATTTTAATTTTAACCGGCGGGGTGAAGCAATTTTCCGTAAAACGGAAGCGGCTGAAGCGACACCGGTTGAACAGATTACCCTTGGGCGTGCCCTTGCTATTGCTTATTTGCAGGTGTTGGCAAGGCAGGGTCATGATTTTTCGAAACCGATTGAAGCACTGGGAGCGAGCGATAATTTTGTTGAGATGCGCTCGATTTTTGAATCAGCGGTGCAAGGTAAGACCAGTGCGTTTTTCCTTCGTTATAATAGTGAAATTAATATTTCCTCCCATGATTTTATTGTGGACGGCCGCGATGTCTTAAAAACTGCACAACGAAATTTAAAAGAGCAGGGGTATGTCCTGGATACTGAAAAATTTAGAGCTTCTGCCGGACGTGATTATCTTAAATACAGCTGTATTCGCAAGATTGATTCGGTCCGGCAATGGGCCGGACGCAACTCGCGTGAGGGCGTTTTGCTGGCGATGGGTGATTCGCGTACCGATGATTTTCTTTTTGAAGCAGTTCCCGGTGAAATTGTTTTTCCGGTTTTTTTAAGTCATGCAGCGGTGATTGCCGACAAACCCGGTGTTATAGTGGCGCGCCGTGAAAGCGGGTATTCCAATGTGGGGCATGTGGCTTCTGCCTTGGCCATGCAAAATTTTCTGGATGCACAGGAAGCCGGCGCGACATACAGCGAGCTTCGATTCCTGGATAACCGCTACTCGGTGATGGCGATGTTTGGGGAATTAATTTTTACGACCGGAGATATTACCGCCATTCGCAGCAAACCGGCGGTAACAAAAGCGGTTGTTGCTGAAGTTATTGAAGAACAGACGCAGGATACCGGTCAAAACCGGGATTTGAAAAAATTAAAAGGGAGCGGCGGTTTTGCTCTGAAGGGTCGGAAAAACGAGATTTTGCATCTGGCCAAGGGTACCTTTGAGACGCTGGCTGCTGAAAATTTACCGCGTGTCGCAGCGCAATCAATTCTCACGGAAGCCCGGTTGGATGAGGCTGACATGATTCCGGTCAGCCGGCAGTTCGTGACACTCTCACCAGCTGTGGTGCGGGATATCCGGCAACGGTTGCGCAAGGTCCGTGAACGGATTTTGGACGAAAAAAGTTTTAGTGAGGCGGAGTTTGATCTGGATGTTTTTATTACCCGGGCATCCTTTGTTTCAGCCAGTATGTTTAAGTCGCCCACGCGGCAGCGGCATCAGCTCTATTTGGATTGGCGTATCCTGCAAAACGAAGATTGGTTGTATATGTCGGTTAAGCGGGAACTTACCAAACTTCGCCTGCAAAGCCTTTTGCCCGACAGCGAGCCGGGTTTGGTTGAGTTGGCCGCCCTGGTATTTGTTAATCTTCGGGAATTTATTAAATTGAAAAATTGGAACCGCCGGCGGGCCGAGCAGTTGGCGGCGGAATGCCGGCGTACGACCGCAGAGCAGGCGGGCTTGACTCCGCTGTATCAGAGTATTTTAGCGGACAATAATTTAACTGATGAGTATGCCTTGCTTCCGGAAGTGATGACGTTTATGGCGGGGCGGAACATCTATACTGCAGAAGCAAGCAATCAGTTTCGCCGGGAAATTTGGCAACCGGGAACCAAGTTGCGGGACAAACTGATGAGTCTGCGGATGAATTCGCTGGACCGTTTTCTGGAGGATTCGCGGCTGATTATTGGCGAGACAGAGATGATTTCTTTAACTGAATTGCAGGCTGAAAAGGATCTTGCTCCGGTTCTACAACGTTTTTTGCCGTTTGCTGAGGATGTTTGGGTAAAACAAATTGGAGAAAATTATTTTATACGCGTCCGTTTGGAGGATGAACCCGGTCGCACGGAATTTGCTTATCTCTATTTTGGAGATAAGGATGATCCGAAAAAAGTATTGAGCGAAAGAGGCACTTTGGCCGGGTTGCGTTTCAATGAGTGGGTCAGGACGGCCAGGTCTCATTTTACTGATCCCTATGAAGGTTATGGTGTGGCGCGTGAAGAGAACTGGCAGCGTCTCCTTGATCTGCCGATTACGAAGTTGATCCAGAAATTAAATGATTATAACCTTCAGCATGGCAAGCGTGATATTACAAAATCACTACGGCGTCTGTTCCGCCGTTTGTTCGGCAATCTGGGTTTGAATGAAAACCGGTTAAGTGCACAAACCTGGAGATCCTTAACAAATAAATTGAGACGCAAGTCTAAACCAAGCGAATATAATATATTGTTAAATAAGTATCTGCTTTATTATTTAAACATGCTTTATCCGAAGCAGTTCCTGGGAAAGATCAATGTCCGGGACAAGGCAGTGGAGTTTCTCCCGCTCTGGGTTATTAATCAGAATCCGGCTATGAAGCCTGCCGCCTTAGACTGGATGTTTAAGCTTCGGTCGCCGGCGCCTCCCGGGTATTACTATCAAACCAATAAAGTCGATCTGCGCACAGTACTGGATCGTTTGGGTGCCAAGCATTTGCGGGAAGCAGAACAGTCTGCAGCCCAAATCACCGGAATTCAATTAGAGCTTCCTTTCACCGAGCGGGACGCGGCCGGCTTCAAGGTCGCTCCCAAAAAACCCAAACGCCCTATTTTCAATCTTGGCCTGGCCGGCGTTTTGAGCGGGCTGGTGCTGGACTTGATTTTTATGGCCTCGGGGGTGACTAATAACCTTGGTTTCGGCATCGGGCTCTCGTTCTTCCTGTTCGGGTATTTTGCTTATCGCTTACCGGACGTTTGGGGCTATTTGACAAAAGCGGACCGTGCCTACGAACTCCGCGACCTGCGCGAGGATCTGAAAAAACTCCAGGGCGTGCGCCTCAAGGTGCCGGTGCCTGCGGACTGGCTGCCGTGGATCAACGGCCACACCGAGACCGTTCCCGGGGACCTGCAAAAAATTCAAATTAAATCTCTGAAAATATCGCCCTGGCGCTTGCTGTTCCTGTTTGGTGTCAGTTCCTATTTCAACCCCGGAACTAAAACACTGGCGTTCCACCAAAACCTCAGGGCTTTGCCCCAAAGCCGCCGTTTGCGCGTGGTGGCGCATGAAATTACGCATTATCTGACCGATCAACAAGCGCAGGCCGAACAGAGATGGTGGCAACGCATCTCGGTTCTTGTTTGGGTCGTGGCGGAGTGGAAGTCCCTGGGCGCGGAGATGCAGCAAGCACGTGGGTCAAGGCGGGAACAACAGGCTGCCAGGACAGCAGCGCGTCTCCTCCAACAGAAGCAAAAAGCAAGTGCGACGGATCAGATGGAAAAAACCGGTCAGTTGGCCGCCCGGTCTGCGCAGGCTGAGTACTTCCCGGCTTGGAAATTTGCAACCCTAAGTTTGATGGTCTGGAGTACCTTAAATTTGCTGGGAGTGATTGCGTTTGCCCCCGGGGATGAAAACGCGCTGGGATTAATTTTTGGCGGTTTTTGGCAGAAGTTGGATTTGAAGGGTAAGCCCCGGCAGCCTGAAGTTGCGTCTGAGCGAAATACTTTGTACGTTAAGCAAGGATCGCGATGGGTTTATAAAGAAATGTTGGGCAAGAAAAAAAGAATAAATATAGATGAAGATTTTAAAAATGCGGGAAACGTTCTTGTCAAAAATGTTTATACCGATGCAGGAGGTGGGTTATCATTTGGCGGGAAAAAATTTTGGCGGACGTACGGTGTTGTGAAGAATAAAAAAGATATTACACTGGAATTTTCGGCGGGAGAATTGATTCGTGTCTGGTCTGGAGATCCATATCCTGAACATGAAATCAATAAACGAGACAGGGCTGTTTCTTTGGTTTGGGTTAAAAGCATGGGTGATTTTTTAGAACAGGATGTTTCCTTTTTAGGTCTGCGTGTGCAAGAGGTTGACCAAAAGAAATTGGCTAAGGCGATTCTTGAGAAAGTCCAGAGCGGGCTTGAAGTTGGAGACCGAGAAAAATTTATTGAAAAAGCTGCTGTTCTTGATCTGACCAATGATTCTGAATTGATTCGTCTGATTTTGGAAGTCATTGGCGGAAAAAAAGAGTTGTTGTCAACCTTGATTGAACGATTCCAAGAAAAAATATCTATGGTGCGGATTTTAGCGGATATGGATAAATTGTTGGCAATGTATAGCTTGCGAAAAAAATATAATAAGCCGATTGATTTTTTTGTTATTTTGGCAAGTCTGCAAAGACGCGGCAATTGGAATGAAAACCTGAAGCTTTTGGATGAATACCTTCCCACTGGCACTCAGGTGTTCCTGACTGCAGTAGTTCGTTATAAAAAAGATCCCAAACTGATCCGTGAAATGATTGAAATGCTTCGTGTTGAAAATATTAATGATAAAAATATTACCGTGATACTTAAAAATGTTGATTCAATGGAAAAAATATCCCGCTGTCTGGAATTGGTAAGGCCGGTTGGAAAAACACAGCAAAGTGTCCTGGTTCGGTTTTTGATGAAAAAAGGAACCTTGGACGATTTAATGTATGTTTTTGAAATTTGGCGCGCGAAAATTCGGCCGGTTGACTTAGGAACACTAAATGACATTATTCAAAATTATTTATCGGCAAGTGTGAAAAAAGAACTTATAGCGGAAGTTCGATCACTTCATGCTTTTCAAGCCGGTCTGCCGGACTTGACAGATGCTGCGGTTCGGTCTCAGCGTTCTTATTTGGCATTCAGAAGCCGGGTTCGCAAATTACGTTTCGATGAAATTGATCTGCTGATCCGGACAGTAGCACCGGAAAAGGCTTTGGAAACGGCCGGTTTTATCAAAGCAAGGAATCGCGCCGACCTTCAATTGTTGGGAGTGTATCTTGGGAAATATTCAAACTGTCGTTCTTACAAGCAGGTACGTGTTCTTGCCGGTGAACTCGACTACAAGGTTTTTTGGGAGGATATGGGGAAACTTTTGTACAGTTTGGATGCGGAGGTGTGCAGTAAGACACGGAACTTGATCACTAAACTTTATTTCACCCGATTAGCATATTTTGAGAAGCGTGGTTCAGCGGAATATGATGCTGCCATTGACAGCCTCATGCAGGCGCTCCGGAATTATGATGTTTATTATGGTTTTTTAAACGGTTGGAAGAAAGTGATTGTTTTTCCGCAATATGTGAAAAGTTATTTCAATCTGACGGGCGTCAAGGCTAAATACAGCGATGTACCTCGGCCTTTGTGGGCAATTATGATTGAAGCCAATAAAAATATTGGCCGCGCTATCCGCTTGGGTCAGGATATGGATAATGAAATATTGACCCGGGCGTTGCAGGAAAAAAAATATTCAGCGGCAAAAATTGCGCAATATTTTGAATATGTGGTTGACTATCGAAGTCAAGTGCGGACCGATAGTGAGGTTGTTTATCAAAATAAAAGAGTTGATATTTATGAGACAATCGGAACCATTCCCGAAGAATTTAAGGACGAGTTTCCGGACTGGGAAAGGGAGCGTTTTAATGGTGATTCCGTCTGGCAGGAAGCCGGCGCTATTGGTAAAATCAAACCGCATCAAATTGATGTGGTGGATAAAGATACAATCAATATTAAAGGCGTTGCTATAAATGAACAAGGTCTGCCGGATCAAAATCAACCAATTGAATTAAATGTAAAACTGCGTTGGTTTTCCGATATTGAATTAAAAAAAACGGTTGATGTCCGCGATTTGATTTTACAGGTTCAACAATTAAAAAAACACAAACTCAGCAAAAAAGATCAGCAATTAATGGAAGCAGTTTTAAATGTATTAGATAAACATCTAAGTATTCATCGTAGTGGTTCGATGGATTTACTAAAATCGTTTGATGGATTATTTATCATCGAAAGGGTGGATGTTGTTCAAGGACCTAAGGATATGGTGTTTAAAGGTTTGGGACTTAGCAAAGCATTGTTATTTGATGAGGTTTATTTTCAAGGACTTCCAGCAACGTCCTTACTCGGTGCGTTATTACATGAAGCCGGTGAGGCAACAGATCTTTCATGGGCAAATCACCGATATTTAAGAGGAATAGGTAAAAAGGCAAGAGCGGAAAAGCAAGGTGATTTAACAGATGATGAGAAAGGTTTTGTAGCAAGGATTTTTGGTAATATTGCTCAGGATAAGCTTACTGAGTTGAGTTTGAAAAATAGTGCAGTTACAGATGAAGCTGAGTTGGCGCGCCAGGAAGCCATGCGGGAAGCATATCCTGCGGGCTGGGAATCTGAATATGCGTCTGAGCTTGCAGCGATTGAGGCAGAAGCGGACGCAGCGTATCAGGAAGTCAAGGGGGAGCGGCCTCGACAAAATCGCGTGATGGACCCGCAGGTTCGGCGTGAAAGGTATCTCAATCAAATTCCCGACGGTTTTGATCCGACAGCCAAGGTGCAAATCAAGGGCATGGTCATGGACATTGATCTGACCATCACACCTGGATCGAAGTTGCCGATTGCCGCCAAGGCCTTGCAACAGATAAAGCGGGCGCTTAAGGCCGGAGTGCCGGTATTGCTCAACAGCGGGAGCCCGGGCCGGGTGGCGCAGACCGGAAAACTTTATACCAATCTTCGCGGGGAGTTTGAAACAGAGACGATATTGCATGAAGAACAGGCACTGGAAGTACGCATTATCAAACAAATTGTTGATGAGATGAAACGCACACAGGATCAGCGTTATCTGGTTAATCTTGAGATACAGGGTGACAGCGGAAAAGAACATTTTAATTTTAACCGGCGGGGTGAAGCAATTTTCCGTAAAACGGAAGCGGCTGAAGCGACACCGGTTGAACAGATTACCCTTGGGCGTGCCCTTGCTATTGCTTATTTGCAGGTGTTGGCAAGGCAGGGTCATGATTTTTCGAAACCGATTGAAGCACTGGGAGCGAGCGATAATTTTGTTGAGATGCGCTCGATTTTTGAATCAGCGGTGCAAGGTAAGACCAGTGCGTTTTTCCTTCGTTATAATAGTGAAATTAATATTTCCTCCCATGATTTTATTGTGGACGGCCGCGATGTCTTAAAAACTGCACAACGAAATTTAAAAGAGCAGGGGTATGTCCTGGATACTGAAAAATTTAGAGCTTCTGCCGGACGTGATTATCTTAAATACAGCTGTATTCGCAAGATTGATTCGGTCCGGCAATGGGCCGGACGCAACTCGCGTGAGGGCGTTTTGCTGGCGATGGGTGATTCGCGTACCGATGATTTTCTTTTTGAAGCAGTTCCCGGTGAAATTGTTTTTCCGGTTTTTTTAAGTCATGCAGCGGTGATTGCCGACAAACCCGGTGTTATAGTGGCGCGCCGTGAAAGCGGGTATTCCAATGTGGGGCATGTGGCTTCTGCCTTGGCCATGCAAAATTTTCTGGATGCACAGGAAGCCGGCGCGACATACAGCGAGCTTCGATTCCTGGATAACCGCTACTCGGTGATGGCGATGTTCGGGGAATTGGTTTTTACGACCGGAGATATTACCGCTATTCGTGCCAAAAAAGATACAGTTGCTGCCATATCCGACGTAGAAAAAATAAAAGCACTCTTGGATAAGTTGCAGACTTTACGCGCCGGAATTGCCGGCAAACAATTTAAACGAGCGGCCCATGTTTTCGACGTACATTCCGAGCCAAAGATATTGGAAGAAATCATGTCCCGTGTTGAATTAGGCATGATTGACGAAGTCATTATTCACGGAGACAGCTTTGATCGCGCTCGTAACAATCGGGCAACGTTTGCTTTGTTGAAAAAGCTAAAAGAACAATTGGGAGACAATTGCATCATCCTCTTAGGCAACCATGATGTGGCCATGCTTCGAGCATTACTTTTGAATGACGTCGCGGCATTGGTGGAATGGTACAGAATCGGCGGCAAAGAATTCATGAAAGAAATAGGTGTTAAATCGGATATTTTAAAAGAGATCAGCAAAGCTGCGGCTGCTGTCCGCCAAAACAGACCTGTTGACAAAGGGATGGAGCACCGCCTTTATTTTGTGCTGGAGGAAGAAAGAAGCTTTTCGCAAGCCAGACAAGTGGCGCACTGGATGCTGCAAAATGCCGGGATATATAATGTTGATGAGCGGGGTGCTTTGAATGTTCATGCCGGTATTCCTTTGGATGATGATGCTCAACCACTGATTGATTTTACCACCTTAAATAGTCTGCAAAAGGAATTGACGGAACTGCAGGCGGAATTCAATAAAAAGCCATCTTTAGACGAACAGCAACATGCTACTCTGGCTCGGATTTTAACAGAAGCCAATGAAATATTTGAAGTGCGTGATGAAGACTGGTTGGGAAAACTTGTGGATAGCTCTAAAACGCTTGATGAGAAAAAGCTCCAGAGTTTATTAGACGCGTTTGGTGTACAAATTATTATTTTTGGACATATGTATTATAAAGAATTTCGTGATGTTGCTAAGCGTCTGTTCGGCGGAGATACGTGGAAACAACGCGCGCTCATTCATGATTATGAAGGTATAAAATCAACTTATGCCGAAACACCGCAAAAATTCGAGTTGATACTGGATAATAAACAGTATATTAAGCGGATCGACAGACAAATTGAACAATTGCAAGCATTGCTCCCGGATTCGGAAATGGATGGAGTAACGACAGGGAAAGTGTTAGGCGGCGGGATTATGCCCTGGTTCAGGGCTGTTTTTGTCAAACTTGGCATACAACCTGAAACCTATGATCGTTGGGTGGCCGGAATAGCGGAGAATTATATTTCCGCCCGGGTGGGCACAGTAGTGCTGGCTCCTTTGGTAATTTGGGCAGCTGCGAGTCTGGGATTTGATGCCAGTGGAATAACTGCTGACCAGACCGGTTGGCTGGCGTTTGTAGGCATGCATTTTATTCAGATGCTGGGCGGTTTGGTTTATAAAATATTAGGACGCGAGGTTCCTGTAGGGCTGCGTGCGCCACCCCTGGGTGATGGAATACTGGCAGGTATTATTGCTTTGGCGGGCATGGGATTAGGAATTTCGCCGCTTAGCCTTGGCGGAGTTGCCCTGCATTATACAGTCAACTGGCTGGCTCCATATTTAAAAAATCAACTACAACTTAGTAATCAGTTAAGTGTTTTAGGTGCGCTAACCGGCATTAGTTTAGCAGCAGCGATTGTTACCGGCAATCCCCTGGTTGTGGGAACAGTATTGTTAATTGCTACCGGGATAATAACTAATTGGGATAATTATTTAACACAGCGTTTTGCGCAAGTAATGCCTGGAATACGTGTTGTATTTCCGGATTGGTTATGGCAGCCGTCCATTGTGATGATGGCCAAAGGGAAGCGCCGGGGCGGCGGGAAGACCGTCACAACTGAGGACAGACGTTTAAGGAATCAGGCCTATCAGGCCAGGCAGTTCCGGAAGGCTTTGCAGCCCGGGCAGGTATGGGTGGATTTTGATGAAACAATAGAGTCGTCTGTGCGTTTGAACAGTGAAGAAGCCGGTCAATTGATCAAAAATGGGGAGTGGAGCTGGCGCCTTTTGAATGACCGGGTAGTGGTTCAGCCCAAAAAAGGCAGTGTACAGGATTTTATCAATCGTTTTGAAGATGATCGGGCAGCCAAGGCTGCGGAACTCTATGATTGGATGTCTGATCAAGGCATTCACCTGGCGGCACTGGAAGGATTGGCGGACGAAGTATCGCTGTTGAATATGGATGAAATTATTGAGGGGATTGAAAACGGCGGCATTACAACGGTCTATGATCCTGAAAGCGGGCGGATAGAACTTCGTGCTGTAGGTATTTCTGCGGAAATCTATATGGAAACCATTCTTAAGCAGCGCATTCGTCTGGCCCAGGATTTCCTGGATGAATTCAGGGAAGATGAAGTGATTCAGATGGGCTTTGATATGACCGAATCGGAAGCAGCGGCGATTCCTGAATTTTTCCGACTGGGTCTTCCCAATACAGCGGAGGTGGCGCAAGGGATACGCGCGGGACACTTGACATACCGCCTGCAGGCCGATGGTGAGATCCGACTTCGTTTAACCGGCATGACTGTACAGGACTATTATGCTGCTTTGCAAAAATCGCGGACTGAGTTGGTGGCGGCTTTTGAAAAAGCACTCCCCGCTAATCCACTTTATATTGATTTGGAGAGTGATACCGGACGTGAAGTTTTTACGGGTTTTAATCGTCCCAATATTGTTGAAACCATTGCCGGATTGACGCAAGGTAAACTTAATTGGCGGATGAATGAAAAAACCAATCGGCTAGAGGTTTATGTGGTTGATATGGGTACTGCTGAATATATGGCCGAAGTGACGGCTGCCCGAAGTCAGGCGGCGGATGACTATGCTAAAACCGTGCAACCCGGTCAGATATACCTGGTCCGGAGCACTGCGCAGGAAAAACAGATTTCCGACAATGTATGGCCGACGGTGGAAGAGGTGGACCGGTATCTGCGCGAGGGCCGGCTGGTGTTTTCGGAACAAAACGGTGTAAAAAAAGCCGGGGTGGTGGGCAAACCGCAATTGTTTTTTAGCTTAATTGAGAAAAACCGGAAAGCCCTCGAACGCTTGCTGCTAAGTCCGCTGCCGGAGACCGGTGTCATATTTATTGATTTGATGGACAAAGACGGTCAAGTGATTCAATCAGAAACACGTCCGAATGCTTTTGAGACGGTCCGGCATATAAGGTCCGGTCGTCTGGTCCCGGTCATTACCGACAGCGGTTATGGTGTGCGTGTGGCGGGGATGGATGCCAAAGACTATGCCGAAGAGATCAGACAAACCCGGTTGGCAAGTGCGGATGAATTTTTAAAGACATTTACGGAATCACCTTTGGAAGATATTCGCAACGGCAGCATCCGCGGATCAGTGAGTGAAGATGCGGCCCTCGTGAGGGCGGCAATTGCGCCCTTTGGGTTTGCCAATCACCGCCGGGAATCTTATCGCGCTATTGCGCAAGGGCGGATGGTCTGGAGTTTTGAAAATAAAGTGCTGGCCCGTCATGTGGTGGGATTGAGCATTGTCGATTTTGTGGAAGACATGATTGATGAGCGTCAGACCATGGCGGATGAGGTGCTGGCATTTATGCGGGAGAATGCTTTGGAGCGCATTGCGGTGGCTGAGGCGATACAGCCGGCCGGGGAAAAAGGTGTTCAGAAAAAAGTATTGCCCAAAAAGAAAAAAGGGAAAAAAGTTAAAGTCAGCAAGAGTGAGCGGGAACGGCGCAAACTTGCCCGGCAGGCTGAGATGCTTACGCTGTTTGAAGCTTACCGCAGTATTGTGATGGGACAGGTCGTGCCCAAGCGTTTGCGTGACGGGCGGCTGGAATTAGAACCGGTCGATTTGGAGAAAAAGGAACTTATCTTTGCAGTTAAAACAGGCAGGAAAGGCAAACAGATACCTGCCATCGCCGCTATTTTGGAAGATGATACAAAGCTTGCGATGGGCGGTGTGACGCTGACCAAAGACGAGATTATCCGCGGGCTTGCGATGAATGCTTTGGAACTGGATCACAGTGTTGAACCTTCAGGTTTGAAAATAATGGCCGGATTTCCGGAATCTGCTTTTGTCTCAGCAGTTTTAGCGGAACGTGAGGCCCGGGAACAAGCGGGGAAGGAACCTTTTGGCACGAATAAGACGATTGCGGTTTTGGGCCTGCTGCCGACAGCGTTGGCAGTTGTGCTGGAAATTTTACTGGTGGCAGGCGGCAGTCATTTTGATATCGCATGGGGCGCCGGTCTGTTTTTAATGACAGTTGCCTATTTCGCCTACCGTTTGCCCATGGTCTGGGGTTATTTCCGTCAGGCGGTGCAACCGTACGCTCTGCGGGATTTGCGCGACGATTTGCGTAAATTGCAGGGTGTACGCCTCAAGGTGCCGTTGCCGGATGAGTGGTCCGGGTGGTTGGATGGCCGTACCGCAGAAGTGCCGGCTGTTTTGCAGCAATTAAAAATCCGCAGTCTGAAAATCACACCCTGGCGTCTGCTCTTGTTGGGGGGGATTTCTTCATATTATAATCCTCGAAATCATGAAATGGGATTGCATGAAAATCTACTCGCGCTTTCCACCCCGGCCCGCCTGCGGGTGGTGGCACATGAAGTGACCCATCTGCTTATTTCAGAAACACAACCGGTTGCGCGTACCTGGTGGACTGCCATTCCCGGAATGGCATGGCTGGTGGAGGAAGTGCGTGTTGTACTGGCCGAACCGCGCAGACTGTCTGTATCGGTTTGGGAAGAAGACAAACCGAGCAGTTTGCCTGATTATGATGTGATGATTGCCGATGCCTTTCAGGCAAATCAACCGGGCCGGGCCTTGGAGCAGGTGCAAGCAGCCTGGGCACAGGATGAGGGAGCGCTTGATCTGACATCACTGATGATCGCCCGGAGTTCTTTGCAACAAGTCTTGAAAAATCCGGAACTGTTTCCAGCCGAGGAGGTGGCCCGGTTGCTGCGTGTGATACCTCAAGCAGTTGAAGATCCCACGCTGACAGAGGCTTATGGCAGAATCACACAGGCGGGGCTTGACTATCTGGCAATGAATCGCGCCCGGATGCTGCTAACCGGTCTGCTAAGTGATGAGACCATTGCCATTGCGAAAAAAGTCAACTGGCTTAATTATTTACTGGCAGATCCGGATAAATATCAGAGCGCTTCCCTGATTCTTGACTGGTTCCGGAAATCAGTACGTCAGGGTTTGGTGAGTATGGACACTTCGTGGATCACAACAGGCGATGTTGTCCAGTTGGTCCCGGCGCTGCTGCGGGCAACCGGCATGAAACTCAAATTGAATCTTTACGAAACCGCTTCGGCGCATGCTTTTCAGGGCTTGGTGCGTGCGCTGCATCTTCTGCCTAAAGACGGCATTGTCGGCATTAATGAGGAACGCGAATCAGGTATGCGTGGTTTGGCTGCGCGTGAATTGCCGCAATGGCAAAAAGAAGCGCAGGCGGTTGTGGATAAACAGACAATCGCTTTGACATTCCGCGACAATCAGTTTGTAGCCACACCTTTTGAAAAAGGCGATGCCCGCTGTTTGACCATGGATTATACGCCATTGAAATACGGTGTTTCCGAAGAAGTGCCGACAGCGGTGATTGATAAAATCCGGGCGGATATGCGGCTGGATGGCAGGCAGGTAATTGTGCTTGGGTCGCCCGCACGCCGTGAACTTGATGTATTTATGGCTGAATATAATACACTCTATGGCGATCTGCCGATTGCTGAACGTCCGGTGGTTATCGCAGGGCTGCGCCATGATTCAGTGGATTATCCTGAGACTCCGCTGGATATTCTGGAAGGTCACCAAGGCCTGGTCAGACGGTCTGCTGATGAGGCTTTTCCGGATATGACCGGGAAAAATATTTTGGTTTTGGAGAGTGTCGGCGAACTACCGGCTTTTTATGGTGCCGGGGATGTTGCCGTTGTCGGTCATGACCGGAATGTTTTTGAGCCGGCGGTCCAAGGTAAACCGGTGCTGTTTTTTGGAAAACAATGGGAATACAACCGTGATGCCTGGCAGGGATTGCAGGATGCGGATGCAGCCCGTGTATTTGAGGGTTGGGTTCTTAAGAAATTTTTAGATGATCCGGTGCTTGCCCGTGAAATAGGCGAAAAAGGCCGCATCTATTTTAATACGTTTAAGGAGACGTATATTCCTCAGGCAGCGCAGAAGAGCGCTCTGCGCATTATCAGCAGTGTGCTGTTACAGGCACAGGTCCGGTCGGCGGATCAGCCGCGTCAAACTGTCTGGCAGCGCCTGGTCGGTTTTGCTATCCGTTTTTTATCAGCCAAACAATCAGTTGCAACTGCGCCGATGTCCGGGGAAGATCAGGTTGGGATCAATGGCGACCAATTTACCTTTCAAGCGCGGGGACGTCAAATTGAGACAGTACGCGGAAAGCTTCGTCCGGATACCGGTCTGGGTTTGGTGCTGAAAAATAATCAGGGTGATGAATGGGTGGATCTTATGGTATACAGCATGCCCCTGCCGGGGATTGCCGGACGGGGTATACGCGGGACCTATATCACACCTGCGCTTCGGGAACAAGGTTTGTTACGCCCGCTCTTGAATGCCTATTTTACTGAATCCCCGCGTGTTCGACAGACCCATCCAAGCATGATGAATCTCCTTTTACTTGATTTTCTCCAGCAGGAATATGGTTTTGGTCCGCAAAAGGATACCGCGCAGCCTGCAGCATGGATCAAAGTTGAAACCCGAATGTCAGTGGAAGGAAAACCGGAAAAAGAGCTGCTGGTTTATATTGAAAACAAATCATTTCTGGAGCAATTTCAAGAACTTGTGACAGAGGATATGGATGTACAGAATACCTATGCAGAACAAAAAGATGCTTCCTTCCGGCCGGTTTATGTCGGGGAATCGCTGGTGGTCAGGGACCAGGCAAAATTTGATCAGGCCATGGCAAGTGTGCCGGTCATTGATCAAGCGGAAACAGCCCGGTTGCAATCAGTGGACGTACCGGTTTTGTCCGCAGAAGCGCAGCGCCAAGTTAATGATTTGGAGACGCTGCGTGACCGTATTGCCAATAAACGGTTTGCCCGCGTCGGGCACGTCTTTGATCTGCACAGTGATCCGGCTGCTTTGGAGCTTGCGGACGCCAAGGTGAAGGCAGGGGAACTGGATGAAATTATTTTTCACGGGGACGCCTTTGATCGCGGCAGGCGCAATCAGGAGACATTGCGTACCCTGCAGCGCCTGAAACGGGAATTGGGTGACCGCTTTGTCATGATCCTGGGTAATCATGAATTTATGCTCATCCGGGCGTTGCTCTTGGGCGAGGTTTATTATTTTTTGAAATGGTATGGCAATGGCGGCCGGGAATTTTTAGAGGAGCTTCAGGTACGTTCCGGTGACTTGGCACAAATTGAGCGGGCCATGCAATACCATGTGGCGGGAAAATCGGTGCCTGAGGAATTGGCAGCTTACATTAAAATGATGATGGGTGATAAAGAAATCATGCGTGCTTATCAGGCGGCCCGTTGGGTGCTTATGAACAGCCGCCTGTATCATAAGGATGAACGCGGTTCGCTTAATGTGCATGCCGGCATGCCGCTGCACCCCAATGGGGAACCGGTTCTCTCACCCCGACAGTTGCAGCAGTCGCAGGAAGTGTTGAGGCGGCTCCAGGATTCGCTTAAAGAAAACATCACCTTAAATGCCGATGAACGCGGCGAGCTTTTGGTTCTGCTTACCGAGATGGAGGAATTGGTCTGGGTGCGTGATGCAGGTTGGATAGATATGCTGCGCGATGATCAGGAAAATATTGATTCTGCGAAATTGCAGACGTTTCTGGATTTTTACGGGGTTCAGACGGTGACGTTTGGACACACCACGTATCATGCGCTGAAAAATATAGAGCAACGCTTGTTGGGTGCCGATCTCATGGATGAGAATGCTCTGGTGATTCATGATCATGCCGGTATTAAACTGGTGACGGATAAACGGGCTGATGTTGCGGAAATGATTCTTAGCAATGATGATTTTGTTGAACGGCTGAACCGGCAGATTGCCCGGCTAATCCGTCCGGTCAAACAGGCGGAAACCCCGGTCTTTGCCACTGTTTCGGAGGCCATGCGGCAGTCGTTCGATGCCTTTTTGCAGTATCGCTTTGGCAGCCGCAAGACCATTCGTATTGTTGATCTGGGGTCCGGCCCCAAGGCGGAATTCGGACAAAATCTTACACAGCGTCTGGCACAACTGGGTATACAGGTGGAAAAAAGCGTTAGTGTTGATAACGGTATTATTGACCGGGCGGTTTCCGGGCAACTGCGTGTCACGCCGATTGATGCCCAATCGTTAAGTGAATTGGCAAAGGCCGGGATCGCGGAAGCATCCCTGGATATTGTCAGTATAAATAATATCGTGGACCGCGACCTGCTTGACAACGCATTGCGCCTGCTTAAACCGGGTGGTGTGCTGCTGGTAACTTTTGCAGCGACCGAAGAAGGAGATTTTGTCGCCAATACAGTGGAGAAACTTTATCAGCTCGTCTCAACCGATGAGACGCTTAGCGTACATCCGGTTGAAATACCGGATGATTATCCGCAATCAAATGCGTTGGAAAAAGTTTCTTATGCTTCACAAGAAGTTATGACCGTGGTCACCAAAGCCGCAGTACCGGTCAAAGATACTGCCAAGCGCCCTATTTTTTATTATGGTTTTTTTGTGGTGTTCAGCGGGTTCCTGCTTGATGCCGTTGCCGCTGCAATAGGATTTGACGCAGGTTTCAGTTTCGGGACCGGCATAAGCTTGGTGTTACTGCCATATTTTCTTTATCGATTGCCGCTTATGCTGGATTACTTCAAACCTGCCGAAAGCGCGTATGGACTGGAAGATCTCAGGCAGGATTTACACCTGCTGCAATTATATCCCCGCGGGTTCTCATTGCCCGGTCATTGGATGCCCTGGGTGAATGGCGACACGGATGTGGTGCCGGACGATGTCGCCAAAATAAAACTTAAAACATTACATTTGTCTCCGGTGCGCATGGTATTGCTGGGCGGGATCAGCTCTTATTTTAATCCGGGAAAAAATGAACTGGCATTTCACAAAAACATCAAATCTTTACCGGAAATGCGGCGGCTCAATGTGGTGGCCCACGAAATGAACCATTACTTGTGGGACCGCCAAGCGCGTGACTTGGGAAAATGGTGGAAAAAAGTTCCCGGTCTGGCCTGGTTGGTTGAGGAAGTGCAGGTGTTGCGTGCCGAGTTCATTCTTTGGCTGGAACGGGAGGTGGCGCATGCACGGGTGTCAAAAGTTAAGCCCCTGGACCAAAAAGGAAAGATGCAGTTTGGGAAAATAATAAAAAATACGGCACGCGGTAAGCTCTTGCTGCTCACGGCAATTGTATTTATTCTGCAAATGACCCTGACCGGATCGCCTTGGTTTAACACCATGATTCTTTCCAGTACCGCCTTGTTTGAAGCCGGTGCAGTCTGGCAGCTGGTAACCCACATGTTTTTGCATGGCAGTTTGATCCATTTCGCGATTAATATGCTCTTTTTATGGCAGGTGGGTGCGGAGGTTGAGGAACGGATCGGTCAACGTATGTTTTACCTGCTTTATTTCTTTAGCGGTATCGGAGCCGGACTCGTGGGTGCGCTGATTCCCTGGTTGACCGGGAATCCCAGTCTGATTGTAGGCGCCTCGGGAGCGCTTTTTGGCCTTTTGGCCGCCTACAGTATTCTTTTTGCCAATCGGGTTGTGAAATTATTTTTGTTTTTTATTATCCCGGTCAAAGTCAAAGCCAAGTATTTGGGTATGATTTTCGGCGGTATTTCCATTGCCGCCATTGCAACCGGTTTGCTGCCTTTTATCAGCCACTGGACCCATCTGGGCGGCCTGTTGTTCGGGACTTTGTTTTTTATTGTGGGGTGGCCTGAATTATTGAAAAAATTTAAATTATGGCGCCGGGCTTCACAAAGGGACAAAATCCGGGAAGTTTTCCGCAACCGGAATAAACGACCTATTTTTAATCTGGGTGCCGGAATGGCTTTTGCCGGGATTGCCATTGATGCCGTGTTACTGCTCACCGGGGTTCATACCGGCTTGGGCTGGGGCACCGGGATTTCCATGCTGGCAGTTCCATACTTTGCTTACCGGCTTCCGACTATGCGCAATTATTTAAAAAAAGCGGAGGAGCCATATGGGTTGCCGGATTTGCGCAATGACTTGCGCAAGCTGCAGGGTATAAGGCTCAAAGTGCCGCTGCCATCGCAGTGGCTGCCCTGGATCAATGGGCAAACAAATGAGCTTCCCGAAGATATTCAAAAACTGAAATTGCACACCCTTACGACGTCGCCCTGGCGGATGCTGTTGTGGGCAGGCACTGGATCTTATTACGATACTGCCAGGCATGAACTGGCATTCCATGAAAATGTTAAATCCTTGACACCCCAACGCCGTCTGCGGGTGGTGGCCCATGAAATCAATCATTTGCTGATGGCTAAAAGTGCAAAGTCGCACCGTGTCTGGTGGCAAAAAATCCCGGTACTCGGTCTGGTGGTGGAAGAGATTCAGGTGTTTTGGTCGGAAGTACAGATGAGCAACCGTCATTTGCGCCGGGTGATACGCACGATGGGTGATCTGCCGGATGTTCTGATTGATCGCGCACCTTTGCGGAAAATTGCTGTTGGGAAAATTTGGACTCAAAAACAAATTGAGGCATGGATTGATCACATGCAGGCAAGCGGCAACACACCTGATTGGAGAGCGCTCCAGGATGCGGCCGATGCGACCCGCATGGCGGTTTTTTTAAATATGCTGGGTAAACAGCCTGCGCTGGCGTATGCCAATTACCCGGAATTCAGGCTTGATTTAAGCCGTCTGCCGCAACGTTTGGAAGAATTTGGTCATGATTTTGGAAATATTATTAATCAAAGTATGATTGTGACAATTGCGGAGAAATTGTCACATCTTCCGAATTATCTAAAAATCAAGCAGTTGATCGATTCAATCCAAATGGCATGGGCGCAGGATTTGGGAATGATTATGGATATTGTTTATGAGGCAAAACGGCAGGTTTATCAGGAAATTGCCGATACCCAAGGTGAAATAGCGGCCAATGAAGCGGTCAAAGCCGGGCAGGTTGAATTGGTGCGCAAGCATATTGAACTTTTGAAAGCGGGAGGAAAAAAATATCAGCAAGACTTGATCGAAGTTTATACGACCTTTTTAGAGAAAGACAGGCACTCGCAGGCTGAGTTTCAAGTGCTTACCCAAGTCGGTTTGGCAATTGCTTTTCGGGAATTGTCACGGACAGTCACTGCGGTGAAGGATGACTATAAAGATTTTTATACAGGCTTACGTGATCCGGTGAGTGCGGAGCAGGAGCAGACAAAGGATATTCGGGAAGGGTTGCTGCTGCTTTATCCCCGGTATATCTTTTTGGCGGAAAATCTCTCGTCAGCGGAAATTTTCGATCTGGATGAGGGCGCATGCTTTATGTGCTGGCCCGGGAACATCTGCATATTGTGAGCACCACTGCTTTGGAACATTCCGTGGATGTTGAGATTTTGGAACCTACTCGAAAAATCCTTACGACAGAACATCTGGTGCAAGGTGATCACGGCCGGATACTGATATTGGTTTTGAAAAATCTGATCACCAATGCGCAGCGCGCCATTAGCCGCAAAGCCGCCGCCATGCCGGAGGAATTGCGCGAAGCCTATCTGGCTCAGACGCGTGTGGTGGTACGGTTTACTGAAGATGGTTTTGAAGTCGAAGACCAAGGTGACGGCATTGCGCCGGAAGTGGCGGAACGTCTTTTTGAACGGGGCGTCACTGAAGGTATGGGCCAGGGATTGGGTATGTTCACTCTGCGCCGGATACTGGATAAATTCGGCATGCATCTTCACGGTGAATCAACGTTCGGTCAGGGAACGGTATTCAAAGTAACCCTGACCCCGGCAGTTGTTACAGATATTTCGCCGGTGGCCCAACAGCATCATGCGCGTTTGCAGGAAATTCATTCGGATGTCTTAAAAACCATGTTTGTCGGGGAAACCGCAGCTGAGACCGGGGAAGCCATGGATAAGGTGCTGGCAGCTGAAAAGGCGGCAATGCTACTTGTAGAAAAAGTCGAACCGCAAGTTGCTGTGCAGCAACGGTTGGATGACCTATCAGTTGATTTCGAAGAACTTCAGTTTCAACATCAGAAGGCGGATGAAATCATTACGGCCATGCAGCAGGCATTACGCAGGCACGATATGCAGATTGGGATAGAGCGGGGTGAAGTGCAAAATGTATTAGCTGATAATATTTTTTGGCAGTTTCGCACACAGGATTTAACTATCACGGCTTTTAAAGTTAAATATGTTTCACACGAGGAGCATATTCTCTCCATTCGTGACCGGAAATCAGGCGAAGTGATAGGCCATGCCAATATCCAGCGCTACAATGAGAAGTCCGAATCGTGTTCACTTAAATTTACCGTCTATCCGGCACATCGCCAACCCGAAAGAACGCAAAATGTTTCAGATCTGCTGCTCAAGATAATTAAGGAATCAGGGTTGCTTTATAAACAATCTACTGTCCGGGAAGTGAGTTTTATTAAATCTCAGGATCCGGGAATGGCAGAGGAATGGGATCGTACCCAGGCTTTTTTGAAGAAAAATGGGTATAATATATTGAATCAAAATGCCGCCCAATTCAGGTTTATTGAAAAAAAGATTGGGAAACGTTTTGATTTGATGACGAATATCCTGGCGTTTACCGGGTGGACCGCGCTGACGTTGGGGTATGCCGCGTTATTACTGCAAGGCAATGGCGGTTGGTTTGCCCAGGGATGGCTGGCGATATTCAGCACAGGTGTCCTGCTCTTTGGGACGCGCAGCATCAGTGGTTTATTAGGTGCTGAAGTGATCAACCTGAGCCGTCGTTTTATTCGACCTGGACGGTTGGTGGTGAATCAGCTGCTGCAAGAACAAATCAGTCTCCAATTTGATCGGCAGGTTGATTTTGAGATGCTGGATCAGATTGACAGGCGTTTTGCGCAAACCACCTCGGACACGGTTTATTTTGCCAAGTGGCTGGTTCAGGATATCAACTGGCGAAGCGCGCCCACACGGATGCAACAGATTGGATTGGCCGCGTTGCAGGGTGTGAACCGTTTGCTGCGCATGCTGCTGTTGCCGCATGTATTGGCTCAGGAGCAGATGCGGGTTGCGGGCAAAAGTGATCGTGCGATTTATCTTAATCCTTTTATGCCCCTGTATTACTATTTTGCCCAGATCCTCGAATCTTTCCGCGTGATGGCTTTCAAACTCCGCATCCGATTTAGTGCTGATTACCGTAAAGTTATTCCAGAACAAAAAAACATCCCGGAGGGGATAAGTACAAGTACGAAGATAAAAACGCTTCCGGAAGAATTTAGAGAAGAAAATATTTTACACACAAAATCCGGTATTCGTATGAATGAAGGTCTGTTGATCCGGCCCTCGCGTTTGCTCCAACGCTGGCGTTTACCGCGGTTGATGTGGATGCTGATACTCTCTTTCGGATTTTCTGTGCTGGATCGTATCGCGCTGGTAATGAAATTAAGAGTCGCTGTGAATCAAATAAATCATGAAAATGCAGGACGTTTTTTTAATACAATGAAACGGCGCTATTTCCCTCACAATGATATTGAGTCGCAAGCTTTTCGACCTGACATGATTGTTGAAGAGACCTTTTTGGGTCAAGCCGGTTTGATGGACGTTGTCGCCGGAAAGTACCGGGAATTACCGGATGGCCGTGTTGCATTGGCTGTATACCAACCATTGCTGGCGGCACTCACATCTGATAACAAGCAATCCAGACTGATGCAATGGCGGCAGAAAATGGCTTTTGAATTGCTCCGGCACATGCTGCGTTACCGCAGCGCACAGTATTATCGCACCACACTGGCTCAGCGCATGGCAAACCAGGTGCGTGTCGGATTTTGGCAATGGGGAGAACGCCAACCGGCCCGCCTCGGCAGATGGCTGCACCGCGGACTACAGATGCTCACTCCAACAGGATATTTGAACCGGGTGCAGGCTGAATTGGCTCGGCAGCATGCCGACCTGGACCGCAGTGCACAATTGGCGGAGATGCTGCAAGATCAGACCACGGCAATTGCCCGCGCCTATCATACGATGTCACGTAATCCCAACCACCGGACGCGGTTGCATTTTACCAAGACAGTCATTCAATGGATCAGCCGGGTCAACAATGTCCGGCAGAGAAGTGTTGAGTTGCAATACTTCTCACAATTGGTCAGGAATATGCGTGCCATCAAGAGTGCCCCCGTTGCCGAATGGACCGGATTGCGCAGAAAACTGACAGCACCCAATAAACCGGTGCTTTATGTTCCGGTGGAGGTGCTGAGTTACAGGCACACGGCCGGGACGCTGCTTGATCTGCTCAGGCCCATGCCCTATAAAATTAGAGAAGTGTTTAAAAAACCATTTGCGCCCAAGCGGATCCGCACATCACCGGCCGGCGCCGCCTAGTCAATAGTAGGTATCACTTGCACTAAACATGAAAACAGACAGAATAGGCTTGCCAGCATAATTCGAACCCCTTATAATATTTGATGAATGATGGGGAGGATTGTACATGGCGGCAATGGGGAGAAAATTTAAAATTTTGATTGTTGAAGATGAGCCCGATATTATGGAGTTGATTGACGTGACCCTTGATTCTGATGATTATGAATTGATGAAAGCGACGGACGGAGAGCAAGGGTTGAATATGGGCATGACCGCGTCCCCTGATCTGATTGTACTGGACATCATGCTTCCGAAAATGGATGGGTATGAAATATGTCGCCGTTTAAAGGGCGATCGCAGAACAGCTGGAATTCCGGTGGTGATGCTTACCGCCTTTGGCCAGAAGCGGGAGATTGAAGAAGGCTATAAAGTCAAGGCGGATGATTATATTGTCAAACCATTTGAACCTGTAAAACTTCGGCAGCGGATTAAAAAATTTCTTGTTGCCCAACCATCTGCTTGATTCCACTGAGTCGTCCTATGCGTATTATTGCCGGTCAATATAAAGGGAAAATATTGCAATCCCCATCCGGTTTGGACAGTCGTCCGACATTGACCAGGATTCGTGAGTCCCTCTTTAATATTTTAATGCCGCGTTTCCCCGGGGGGGATTTTCTTGATATGTATGCCGGTACCGGCAGCATCGGTTTGGAAGCTGTCAGCCGGGGCGCTGCAAGCGTTGTTTTGGTTGAACAAGACCACGTGATTGTGAAAACTCTGGAAAAAAATGCCGGTGCACTTCAGGAATCCCGAACAGTTATTCATGTGCGGCGCAATGATGCGTGGCTGGAAGCCGGCCGGTTGATTGCGCATCATCGGGAATTTGATATTGTGTTTATGGATCCGCCGTATCAGCAGTCTGAAATTGCCCGCTGGGAAACAGGCATACAGCTTGGCCGGTTGCTCAAACCGGACGGTCGGCTGATTCTTCAGCATAGCAGGCATTTGCCGGTTCCGGAACCATGGGCCGGATGTAAACGCCTGCAAACGCGTTTTTACGGGAAAACCGCGTTAAGTTTTTTTGCGGTGTCAACACCGATTGAAACAAGAGGGGATTAAGATGAAGTGTTTAACGATGTTGGTAATGACACTGTTTCTTTTGACAGGGGCCGGCATGCCGCCCGGATCGGCAGGGGCGTTGGAAAAAAAAATGACTGCGGTTGAAAAGCTCGCCAAGAAAATGAGCAAGAGTGTGGAATATAAACGGATGCTCCTTTTAGAAAAATTATCCGCCATGAATACCGAGGAATCACGCGGACTGATTATACAGACCATGCTGGAAGATAGATCCAAACCTGTACGGCGTACGGCACAGCGGCTCTTGTTCGGGTTGGATGATCCGCGTATTGCCGGGCAGATACATGCGGGACTGCGTGCTGAAAAACGCAAGATACGGTTGGCGGCGGTTGATGTGGCCGGGATTGTGCGCGATCCTGAAATGGCCAATAAGTTGATTGCGGCGGCAGCGGCCTATCCGAAGGACACGGAATTAATTTTGTTGGTTATGGAGTCGTTGCGTGAATTGGTTTACCGCATGGAACCTCCCAAGGATTTTGAAGTACAAGTGCATCCTTTTCTGGATCACCGTCATCGGAAAATTCGGCAGACCGCCGTATTGGTTCTTTCGGTCATGGGCCGGCCGGCCAGCTTGCAGCCTCTCATGGCAGTATGGCCGAAGGCCGGGAAAAAAACCAAAGTTCATTTAATTGATGCGTTTTCCAATATGGGGCGCATTGCTCCGGTCCCGCTGCTACTCGGCGTTTTACAGGAAAAGGATAAACGCCTGATGATGCATGCGCTTTATGCACTCGCGCAGATTCAGTCTTTTTCAACTGTCCCGGATATTCATCGGCTTTTACAGACACACCAGGACCCGCGGGTTCGCATGGCTTGTTTATATGCATTGGTGGAAATACCGGATCCGAAAAGTATTCCGGTTATACTCGATGTGATGGAGAGTCAGGATCCGACTGTATTGCACTGGGGAACGTATGCGCTGGCCCAACTCGGCGCAACGTCTGCCGGGCCAAAACTGCTGGAAAAATTGGACCATCCATCCAATCTGGTCCGCGCGACGGCTGTCATGGCACTGGGAGAATTAGGTGTTTTGCAGGCTAAAGAACCGCTTCGCAGCCTGATTACCAATCAAGATGAGGCGTCTGAAGTCAAGGTTGCTGCGGCGCGTGCACTGATTAAATTGGGAGATTCTCAGGGTGCGGATGTTTTATGGCAGGAGCTCCAAAGTCTTGAAGTACCGTTGGATTCCCGTCTGGCGTATGCAGTGGCTATTGGTGCCATCGCTAAGCCGGAGATGAAGGCGGCGGTTTTCAAAGACCTGACATCATCCCAGTTTACGCGGGCATTTACGGCTGCACTGATTTTGGGTGTGATGGGAGATCCGAGTGGTCGGGTAAAACTTATCACAGCACTGGAACATGGTTATTCCGATATTCGACGCTTTGCGATTATCGGCTTGGAAGGTATTTTGGACGATAAAAGCATTCGCGCGCTGGCAGATACAGCCAATGATGACCGGGACCCTTTGGTGAGAATTTTATGCGCTGCCGGTTTGGTGAAGGCGGGATACAAAGATTTCCGGCAGGTTTTGTGGCATACGCTGGATACCCGGGATGAGGATATTCGCTCGGAAGTCATCGCAGGGTTGGGGCGATCTGCGGACGACGAGATTCTCTATCAATTGAAATGGTATCTTAAACGCGAACCTTCTATCCCGGTACGTCAAACCATTCAGCGGGTTATTCGGGAAAACCGGGATCGATAGGAAAAACAGCAGGATGGATGCATTTTAGGGTACCTATTTGCTATTGACACGGCCCTTCCAATAGTGTATATTTTCCCAAATCTGTTTTATTTTCAATCATTTTATTAAAACAATTCATTTGCAGGGAAATTCATGAATTGTCCTGCAAATGTACCGATGAAGGAGGAATTTTCATTATGCGTTTACGCCAATGGTTAACCGCCCTGACAGTTGTGCTGGTGATTGCCAGCATCTGGGCTGTTTATCCGCCTTTTGATGTTAAGGATACTGAGGGTGGTTTGGTAAAAAAAGGAAAGATTCATCTTGGTTTGGATCTGCAAGGCGGGATGTATCTCAAGATGGAAGTAGATACAAAAGAGCTGCCTGGGGATGTTGATATTAATGAGGCCCGAGACCGTGCTATCGAAGTTTTGCGTAACCGGGTGGATGCATTGGGTGTTACGGAACCACTGATTACACGTGAAGGTCAAGACTGGATTGTGGTACAGCTGCCCGGAATCAAAGATCCGGAACGCGCGGTTAAAATTATCGGCCAAACTGCATTACTGGAATTCAAACTGGTGGATGACACCCATAGTCTTACGGATATGATGGATGCGGATGGCAATACGGTGGCAGCTAAAGTTCCTGAGGGGGTCCAGATTATCTCTGGACGGGATGGCGAACTTTTTGTCATGGAATCCAAGCGCTTAATGACAGGCTCGAGTCTGACCGACGCGAAAGTCCAGATGGATGGATACGGCCGTCCGATTGTTTCATTCAAAATGGACAACGCGGGTGGAAAGAAATTTGCCGGGATTACCGGCAGCAATGTCAATCGTCGTCTGGGAATTATTCTTGACAACCGGGTCTATTCGGCGCCTGTGATTAAATCACGCATTGGCGGCGGGAGCGGCATCATTGAAGGTCAATTCCAACTCCAGGAAGCCAAGGATTTGGCACTGGTACTCCGCGCGGGTGCACTGCCTGCGCCGGTTACGATCATCAATAAATATGTTGTCGGCCCGACGCTTGGCCGCGACTCCATTGAAAAAGGGAAATTATCCTGGATCGTGGGCGTTATTATGGTTGTGCTGTTTATGATTATTTACTACCGGTCTTCCGGTATTATTGCCGATGTGGCATTGGTGCTCAACTTTCTTTTTCTATTGGCGCTTCTGGCCGCCATCCAGGCCACACTAACCATGCCGGGCATTGCCGCAATTATTTTAACCATGGGTATGTCCGTGGATGCGAATGTGCTTATTTTTGAGAGGATTCGTGAAGAACTAAAAGGCGGTAAGACCGTGCGTGCAGCCATTGACTCCGGTTACGCCAAGGCGCTTTGGACCATTATCGACGCCAATGTGACAACTTTGATTACAGCGTTTATTTTGTATCAGTTTGGTACCGGACCGATCAAGGGTTTTGGTGTAACCTTGCTTTGCGGTATTGGTATTTCGTTGTTTACCGCCTTGGTGGTAACCAAGCTTATGTTTGATTCACGTAAGCACTATAAAAAATTATCCATTTAGGATTTAATCGCTGAGGAGGATATAAAGCCGATGTTTCAAATTATTCGAGATACTCATATTGATTTTATGCGCGTACGTCGCAGTGCTTTTTTAATTTCCATTATGTTGTTGGGAATTGGTATTTTTGCATTTATTCAAATTTTAGGAAATCGTGCCAATATGGGTGTGGATTTTTCCGGCGGTACCAGCATGGAAATTGAATTTGAGAAAGCCATCGGGTCGGAGCGGCTGCGTGAGGCGTTGCGGCATCCGGATTTTCAGGATGTGAATCAGCAATTTATCCGTGAGGCGGGACGGTATAAATATATGTTGCGCGTTTTTGCTCCCAAGCTGCCAACCGAGCGGGTCAGTACACAGGTGCTGGAGGTTCTCAAGGAGAAAATCTTGGATAATCCTGTGACGCTGCTGGCTTCGGAAGATGTCGGGCCTTCTATTTCCGCTCATCTTCGTCAGCAGGCGATTTATGCAATTTTTTGGGCAGTGATTATGATTTTGCTCTATATTTGGTGGCGGTTTGATTTTCGGTTTGCCGTTGCGGCAACCTTTACAACGTTTCATGATGTTATTGGTATTCTGGGTATTTTTGTTCTGATGAAGTATGAGGTGAGCTGGATTTTAATTACCGCACTTTTAACGGTGGCAGGGTATTCGCTCAATGACACCATTGTTGTGTTTGATCGTATTCGGGAGAATATGCGTCATCGCCGCAAAGAGGATATGTTGACGATTATCAATTCCAGTATTAATGAAACTTTGTCACGGACCATTATTACTTCAGGGACCACTTTTTTGGTGGTGCTCTCACTTTTTATTCTTGGCGGTGAAGTGATACATGCATTTTCTTTGGCCCTGATGATGGGTATTGTTATCGGTACATTTTCCTCGATTTTTGTAGCTTCAAGCATCTTGGCGGAATGGCATACGCGAGATCCTTTGCCTCGGTAATGAATCGGAATAATAGATTGTTTTTGAAGCCATCTCTGGGGATTCAGGGATGGCTTTTTTTGTATAAGAGAAAAGTTCGTTTTTGATTCGGATGAAGAAATAAGGTATACTCAATAAAGATAATCAATGCGCAAAGTCTGTGTAGGATGTGATTTTTTATGAATCGACTTTGGATAGTCAGTATAATCGTGCTAATGGCCGTGTTGCCCGCCTGCATGCAGGGGAAAATACCGCAACGAAGTATTGATTATCAAAAACCGCAGGAAGTCGTGAAGTCTTATTATGATTACCGGCGTTTGGAAAAGGCCGGTGTAGAAACCATCAAAATTAAGACGCGCTATTTTGACCGAACTGTTTCGCTGGCTTATTATTTGTATACCATTGCCCGGGCTTTTGAAAGTTTTGGGAGGGAAACCGATGCCAAACGCCTATATCTCCGGCTTTTGATGAATTATCCGCTGCTTTACCAAGGCGGGCAGTTGGGTATTATGACGGAGAACCGGTTGATCTGGCTCTTGGGGGATAAGAGCTGGGTCGTGACTTCGGTGGATGAATTAATTCTGCGTTTGGAAAGAGCGGTGATCAAACAGGATGCCCCGGCGCTGCGAAAACTAATTTCACGCGACTTTGGGTTTGGGCGTGATTACAACGAGCGATTTGCCGTAAAATATAAAGACGGGCTGGAAGTGATTGTCTCGGAATTCGGGAATTTGGAGCATCCGCAGGTGGAAATTGTATCCAAAATTGAAGATGATACAATTGTCTTAAAAACCACTGGTTGGGAATCAGGGAACAAAAACTGGTTTTTTTCACTGCATAAAAATCATCGTCTTCAGGGATGGGAATGGGATCTGGCGTATTGGGAGATGACCGTTCAGGCGCAATGATTTTCAGCAAATCAGAAAATAGTTTTTCAGTGGCTATTCTGATGCGAATAAGTTACACTGAATTTAAATGATATCGTGTTTGGAAAAAACATAGTGATACCTGGACGTAGCATGAATGATCAACCAGCGGAGGGGAACGCTTGCTTTTTATAAAAGGATGTATATGGGCAGGACTTTTTTATGGTGGACATTTATTGATCAAGAAGAAAATCACCCTTCCTGTTATCAATGAAAAAATTATCCTGGGTTCTTTAGTCGGCATTTATACATTGCTTTATTTTTTTTACAATTTATTCCGTCACGACAGTTTTAATTCGTTCGCCGTGGATCTTTCCGTCTACCTGCAAGGACTTTCACATGCTGCGCTTTTTGCGCCCATACTTGGGAAAAGCCTTTTAGCAGATCATTTTTCTCCGATTTTATATATGCTTTTTCCAGTGTTTAAATTTCTTTCGTTTCCCGAATTGCTTTTTTTAATTCAAGCGATTTTAATTGCAGGTGCGGCAGTGCCGTTGTACCGGATTGCCAGGAAGTTTGAACTCGCCGTCTGGCCGGCATTGATGATGGTGTTTATTTATTTAAACTATATTTATACTCAAAATATAGTGTTCTCGGATTTTCATGTAGAAAATTTCATGCCGTTGCTTTTGTTTTTATTGGTCGATTTTTATCTGTCGGGATTTGGCCGGCCGTATTGGGTCATGTTGGCGCTTTGTTTGACAATCAAGGAGGATATGGGTTTTTATCTTTTTGCCATCGCTTTGGCAGGCGGGATATTGAAGCGCGGCCAGCGACTGCCGCTGTTGATAACCGCCGGTGTTACATTGCTGGTCGGGATTGTTTCGCTGATGGTTTTATTGCCGGCCCATCATGGCGTTTACCCCTATTTTTCTCATTGGTCCCAGTTTGGCAAGGGTCTTTTTGGCATTGTGGGGGGCGCCTTTAGCCAGCCGGTCGTATCGCTGGCAGTGTTTTTTAAGGCCCAGTTTTTTCAGATGATTTTTTCCATGGCACTGCTGCCGTTTTTTTCCGGGTGGGGATTAATAGTGTTGGTTCCGCTCTGGGTCCAATTGGCATCCTCGCATTTACCCCAGGCTAATTTGGAACTCTATTATGCAGCGCCGATTTTGCCATTCTTGTTTATTGCGATAATTGCCGGTTGGCGTAAAGTGTCGCAATTGTTTGCCAGCAGCCCGGATCGGAACCGGATTTTGATGGGATTGGGGCTTTTTCTTGTGGTGTTTAATTTTTCCTGGATAACACCGTTGCGTGTGACACCGGAACATAAAGCAATTCAGCAATTGTTGGATAAAATTCCTGCCAAAGGGAAGGTGCTGGCACAGGCAAACATCGCGCCGCATATACAGAAACAGAACCGGGTTAAAGTGCTGGGGGTCAATCCGTTTAACCAGGACCTGCCGCATTTTGTTATTTTTCATATGAAGGGTAATATATGGCCTTTTTCCCGAACCAATTATTTGCGCGCACTCGACCAAATGCGTATGGATACACGTTATCGCACCTGGAAAGAAGAATCAGGTATTTTGATTTTTCTTAAGAAACCTAAAGATACCCCCCCGGCAGATTCGAAATAATCTTTTTTGCGAAAATGGGATAAAAATGCCACGGGTTTATCGTGTTCGCGCTGGCACGATAAAGTAGCTGCGCTGCAGGAAATGCGCTAAGTGTCAGTTGTTTGTCGTCGAAATCTGTGGATGGACCTGCAACCTAAAAATAAAATAATTGTTTTCAAGGACTTTGTTTTGTGGTATTGGTGACAAGTAATTTAAATCCATTTAAGGGGGACGTAACATGAAAAAAGGGATGTGGGTAATGGCAGTGGTACTGACAGCTTTGCTGGCTATTAATGCGCAGGCAGTGGAGACCAAGGCCGTTGGAGCGGAGACCAAGGCCGCCGGAGCGGAGGCCAAGGCCGCCGGAGCGGAGGCCAAGGCCGCCGGAGCGGAGACCAAAGTTACCGGAGCAATGGAGGCATCCGTGCAATCCGGCATACAGGTGGTTGAAGGCGTGATTGCAACGGGTATTGAAGCGCGTCAACCAGTCGGTGAGAATACATCCTTTTCCAAGGATGTCGTGAAGGTTTATTGTTGGACAAAAATTTCAGGTGTTACTGATCCGGTCCAGGTTATTCACCGCTGGAAAAAAGGGGAGCAAGTGATGGCGGAAGTCTCTTTAGGAGTAGGTGGATCGCCATGGCGTATTTATAGCTCAAAAAATATTATGCCTGAATGGACAGGCACCTGGTCCGTCGATGTTGTTGTGGGCGAGAAAGTGATTAAAACCCTGGAATTTATGATCGCGGAATAAGGTGGATGGTTCCAAAAAAAAGGGGGGGCTCAAAAGCCCCTCTTTTTTTTGGTGGTAGGAATAAAAAAATGTCTACGGCTCAACAAGTTCATTAATGATGGCCAGCAATGTCCGGCGGTCATTTACAGAAAGGGCGGAGAACGACATTCCAAAATAGAGCATGTTTTCCGCTGTGTTTTTATCCTGCCAGACAATGGCGCCTTGGCCGGTGAGGGTGTGAAACGGTTCTGGAAGCGTGAGGGAGTAAACTAAGGATGTGGCGTTGTGCAGTTCAGGCGGGATCGGTACGCGTACTTTCATGCCTCCCAGGCTTAAATCATTGACGTATCCGGTTGCTTTGATGTCTTTGCCCAGGTCGTTATCCGTAAAAACACAGATAACCGGATAATTCATGTCCACTCTGGCGAATTTTCTTTCAAGACCCATCGGTTGGCTCCTTTTTTTATCATGTTGACGTGAACACAATGGGCAGCTTGCCCGGCGGACTTGCCCGGCGAATGCCGGGTGCCGGGTAAGCCTGTGGATTTTTATAATTCTGTTAATAGTATATAATGAGTGAATGAATAAAAAAATTGAATAATAAAAAATAACCCCAATACGTTGTTGGGAAGCACGTTTGCCAATTTAGTGAATCAGACTGAGTTTGCCTTTTTTAAGCAGTTTGTTGTTGTGCGAGATGGTAAAAATATAAATACCCGGCGAAAGGGAGGCGGCATTCCAGATTATTTCCGGTTGAAGACCGAAGAGCGTACCGGATAGGCGGGCAACCGTTTCACCGAGCATGTTATAGATATGAATTGTTGCTGTGCCGGATAAATTGGCTGCGAAGAGGAAATGGACCTGATTCTGTGCAGGAATGGGGAACACGATCACTTCATTGTTCTCCATTTGTTGCGAATAGACGATGGCAGGGTCTTGCGCCAATACAATGGACCTGGAAAGGGTCTGGTCGAGTGCCAGCGACATGACCGATGTGAGATAACCGGGCCGGTCGACCGTGATTTGAAAAGGATTGCGTGATTCGGTTTCAATGATTTGCGGATCTGATCCGGTTTGGGAATAAATCAGGGATGCCAAAGGAATGGCTGCCTGGCCATTTTCATCGGTGCTGCCGGTATAGACAATTGCAGATGAACTGTCTGTGATGTTGATAATTGCCTGAGAAAGCGGCAGTGCGGATTGGTCTGCAACCAGCAGGTTAAGCAGCCAGCCGGTAGGAATGTTCTTGAGGCCGCTGCCTGACCAGGCGACCGATGTGGCGGCGCTATCATACTGGGTGTCAATCAGACGGATGTCGTGCGCCGCATAAATCCAATAACCGATCTCGATACTTTGGTAAGCCATGACAGCGCCTTCCGTGCTACGACGAATGGTATTGGAGATGAAATCGGTATCATACGTATCCCCGCCATCGGAATCTAAAATTTTTAGAGAGATATGATTGCTTTCAAAGACGTTGTTGCGCAACAGCGCATTGATGTTTTGGGCGGCGCCATCAAGAACAAAAGCTTTTGCAGTATGCGTTACAGCATACGCGACCGCCTTAAAGGTGTTGTTCTCAATAAGTAGATTGGCGTTATTCATCTGGTTGTTCTGGTTGGTCCAACTAACCCGGCCGCCATAGGCACTTTGGCCCTGGCCGCTTGCGGTTGTGGCGATAAACGTATTATCGTAAATATGCAGGTTGCGGTGCGGGCCCATGGCATCGACATTATTGCGGATGCGCAATGCCCGGGCAGTGACGATATCAAGGGTTTCACGGTTGCCAAGTTCCTGGACCGCGACATGGTTGTTGTAGATGCGGCCGTTTTCTGTCGCAGCAGCAGTATAACCGTCGATGCAGATACCGCGACCATGTGTGGTAATAATCGTATTATCATGAATATCAAAATTTTGAATTCCCGCCAGACCGATTGCATAGGCATTGAGTGCGACGGCGGTATTGCGGATATCATTATTCCGAACGATATAGGTGTGATCCTCGGAGTTGCCGCCGTTGATGCCGGATTGCGGTCCATCGCGGAGTGTATTGTTTTCGATTAAAATATTGCAGTCGCCGGAAAGTGCAATCACACTGGGTCCGTGCATGCGGTTGGCGACCAGGTCAATTGTGTGATTGAGTGTGCAATTGCGTACGATGGCATCCAGAGTCGATGTGCCGGCCAAGCAAGCCAGCGCAGGTGCGCGGAGTGTGGTTGTGTCCGGGCCATTGGCATTGAGCGTGATGTTTTCCACCAACAGGCCGTGGATGCCGCCAAATTCCAAAGGTGAGCTTTTATAACCCGTGCCATTACCCTGGGTGACAGTGCCGTTTTGCAAAGTGAAATTTTCAATACCGCTGCGGGCGCTGTTATAGATCACGGTAAGTGCCGGGTCAAAATTGGACATGGCGGGAATATCGCCGCTCCATTGCTGGGCTGCGATGATGCCGCTGTCATAAGCGGATACCACCCTGGCATCATCAAGATCCAGTGTGGTCGCGATCTGCGGATCAATTTCTATTTCAAGCCGGATCGGATGGGTTGTCTGGGGTCTGAATTCAGCAACTGCGGAGAAACCGCGTTCGACATTGTTGCTGACACCATAGGCTAATATGGTATTGGTAATATGGTCAACCACTTTGAGGGTCAATTGTGTCCGGTAATCAGCGCGATTGCCGGGCGTGATGACGGCCACATAGGTATGGTCCGTACGCAGGAGGCTGATGGGATCGGAGATGATGGTTTCTGTGGTATTAATATTTGTGAAACGCAGTACTTGAGAACCAAAAAGATAGGTTGTATTGGTGGCGATCGCTGCGCTGGGTGCAGAGGAAAGGTCCCAGCTGGGAACTGATGTCCCGCTGCCGGTTTCAAAACTGCCATTGTCAACCACGACCGGTGTGCATTGGTTATAGGTCACGGTATGATTA
The DNA here is from genome assembly GCA_021108215.1 of bacterium. NCBI lineage: Bacteria > bacterium. The sequence goes on from JAIORK010000012.1 coordinate 51,258, forward strand.
TTTAAATCCAGGATGATATTTTCTTCCAAAACCAGGAAAGCGGAATTCTCCACCGAAATATCCATTGCCAACGAGTAGGTGGTATTCGCTTGGTCAAGCGGATAAGGAGGCGGCCCCTGGGACGTAATCCAGGCGGCATCAATGGTAATCGGGGTTGCTGAAATACCGTTTTTTGCCCAGAGACTCATGAATACCAGCAGGAGGATCAAAAGTGTTTTTTTCATAGTGCCGCGCCTGTAGTTTGAATAAAATCATATATAGTATACCATGTGGCATTGCCGTAAAAAGAGTTATTTGATAAAACGTTCTTGGTGGATTTGATACTGCAAAATTTATTATAGAGGAACATTTGGAATATGCAATTTTAATTTGGCGGTAACCGGCGGTGTTTGAATAGATTTTTAAACCTGGGATTGACAAAGCATTCGGCCGTTGATAGACTATGCCATTATTTGTTTTATATATAATATAGTAGTGATTTCTTGCGGTTTGGACCAGGAGGGTTGTTTGGTGGCCGCAAAAGGAGAAAATTGTGTCGGAAAAAGAATTGATCCAACAAAGATTGGAAAAAATCCAGTCATTACGTGATTCCGGTGTGGAGCCCTATGCGTATCACTATGCTCGCTCCCACAGTACTCAGGCGATCACAGCCACTTTTGAGCGTTTGCAGGGAGAAGACCAATCGGATGTGAAGGTATCATCTGCCGGAAGAATAAAGGCTTTGCGTATGCACGGTAAGACGGTTTTTGGCCACCTTCAGGATGAGAGTGGACAGGTGCAGATTTATTTACGTACGAATGAACTGGGTGAGGAACTATTTGCAGTTGTGAAGCGTCTGGATGTCGGCGATTTTCTTGGTGTCAAGGGGCCGGTTTTTAGAACCCGCACCGGCGAGCTCACGATTCGGGTGGAAGAATTCACTTTATTGGCCAAAGCGGTTCGAGCCATGCCGGAAAAATGGCATGGGGTTAAGGATGTCGAAGTGCGGTACCGGCAGCGTTACCTCGACTTGCTTGCCAATGAAAAATCCCGTTCGGTTTTTCGGACTCGGTTTCGTATTGTGAAAGAAATCAGAAATTTTCTTGATCAGTTGGGCTTTTTAGAGGTGGAAACACCGATGATGCAGGCGATTCCGGGCGGCGCGGCAGCCAAACCCTTTATGACCCATCACAATGCCCTTGGTCGTGACTTGTACTTGCGCATTGCGCCTGAATTGTATTTGAAGCGTCTTTTGGTAGGTGGCTTTGAAAAGGTTTTTGAACTTAATCGTAATTTCCGTAATGAGGGAATCAGTACAATGCATAATCCTGAGTTTACCATGCTGGAGGTCTATCAGGCGTATGTGGACGGAAAGACCATGATGGAACTGACGGAAAAACTTTTTTCTCATCTGGCTAAAATTATTCACGGCAGTACCACCATTGTTTATCAGGGCAAGGAAATTCAACTGGCCGCGCCCTGGCGCCGCTTGGGATATATTGAAGCAGTGAATGAACAGACCGGCGTGGATGTCTGGAACATGACACTGGAAAAATTACAGGCACTGTGTAAGGAACATCATTTGGAATCTCCGGAAAAAGCCTCCAAAGCTGAGTATGTTGAGATACTGTTTGAAGGGTTGGTTGAGCCTAAGTTAATTCAACCGACATTTGTGATTGATTTTCCCATTGAGCTTTCACCGTTGGCCAAGCAAAAAGAGGGACGGCCGGAATTGGCGGATCGTTTTGAGCCTTACATTGCCGGGCATGAATACGCCAATGGTTTTTCCGAATTGAATGATCCGGTGGAACAGAAAAATCGGTTTGAACTACAAGGCAAGAAACGCGATAAAGGTGATGAAGAAGCTCAGATGATGGATGAGGATTATATTCGTGCCTTGGAATATGGATTTCCGCCGGCCGGTGGATTGGGGATTGGGATTGATCGTCTCGTCATGCTCTTGACCGATTCGCCCTCGATCCGGGATGTTATTCTTTTCCCTCAACTGCGGCAGATCAAACAGGTAAACCAGGATGATGGTGAGCCGGTGGCGGCTGCGCCGGATATCGCAACCCAACCTTAAAGAACTTACCGCAAGGGGATGGGGTCAATGACTGAATCGTTATTTTCCGAGGAGACAAAGCGTGGTATTGCCGTTTGAATATCAAATAGGGTTGCGTTATTTAAAGGCCAAACAAAAGGAGACTTTTATCTCGCTGATTTCTGTGATCTCGGTTGCCGGGGTTGCATTGGGTGTGATGGCCCTGATTATTGTCATGTCCGTGATGAATGGATTTCGGGATGATATTCGGCAAAAAATTATCGGCTCGCAGGCGCATGTGATTTTGGCTACCTATGATCAAAGTGGTATTGATAATTGGGAAACAGTCCTGAAAAAAGCCGAAGCCCATCCGCGCGTTTTGGGTATTTCACCTTATTTGGCCAACCAGATAATGCTGAAAAAGGATCACCATGTTGAAGGGGCCATGGTCTGGGGAATTGATACAGCCCGAGAGACCAAGGTTACCAGACTTTCTGAGAACATGAAAAGCGGTTCCTTGACGAATCTGGATGTTAAACCCGATAATGCCGCCAATGCACTGAATGGACGCGGGATTGTCCTGGGAATAGAGATTGCCCGTAAACTGGGTGTGCTCATTGGGGATGAAATTATCGTGGTGGCACCGGTCTTTAAAGTGACGGCAGCCGGAACCATGCCCAAAGTGACGAAGCTCAAGGTTGTCGGGATTTTTGAGGCGGGCATGTATGAATATGATGCGACGTTTTCCTATATTTCCCTGGAAACCGCCCAGATACTCTTTGAACTTCCCGGCACCGTCAATGGCATGTCCGCCAAAGTAGATGATTTGGATGAGGCGCGGCATGTGGCGCAAGATTTGCAAAAACTCGGGAATGATTTTTGGGTAAGGGATTTTATGTCGATGAACAAGAATTTAGCGACTGCGCTGGAGACGGAAAAACTTGTGATGTTTATTATTCTGATTATGATTGTGACAGTCGCTGCGTTTAATATTGCTTCCACCCTGATCATGGTTGTGATGGAGAAAAAAAAGGATATCGGTGTCCTCAAGGCTTTGGGTGCCGGCCGCCGGTTTATCCTGCGCCTTTTTCTGGTGGAAGGCGCGGCAATTGGTGTTGGCGGGACCTTGCTGGGGCTGGCCGGAGGATTGCTTGCCTGCCTGGCACTGGAATTTTATCCGCTGCATATTCCCGGCGGCGGAAGTGTTTACTATATTGAATACTTACCCGTGAATATGCAGGGAATGGATGTTTTGATGATTACGTTGTTTTCTATGGTGGTTTGTTTGATTTCTGCGGTCTACCCAGCCTGGCAGGCTTCGAAACTTGACCCGGTGGAAGCGATTCGTTATGAGTGAACAAATTTTGCAGCTGGAAAATATAAAAAAAGAATTTGTCATGGGCAAGAGCCGTCTGCCGGTTTTACGCGGAGTGAGTTTGGATGTGACCAAAGGGGAATTGGTATCCATCATGGGTCCGTCGGGTGCAGGTAAAACAACATTGCTCAATATTGCCGGTGGTCTGATGCATCCCTCTTCAGGCAGCGTGACGATAGACGGAGATAATCTTTTTGTGAAGTCGGATGAAGGGATTTCACAGAGCCGGAATAAGAACATCGGATTTGTTTTTCAGATGCATCATCTTTTGCCGGAGTTTACAGCAGAAGAAAATGTGATGATGCCGGCGAGGATTGCCGGTGTTGGGGTATCTGCGGCATTGTCCCGGGCGCGCGAGTTGCTTCGGGAAGTCGGATTGGGAGAACGCTTGAACCATCGGCCGGGAGAACTCTCCGGTGGTGAGCAGCAACGGGTTGCCATTGCCCGGGCGTTGATGAATCAGCCCAAATTATTGTTGGCGGATGAACCGACCGGAGATTTGGACGGACCTACGGCCAGAGAAATCCACCATCTGTTTCGACAGATTAATGAGCAGCAAGGGCAAACAGTAATCATGGTGACGCATAATCCTGAACTAGGTGCATTGGCCGGCCGGACGATTACAATTGAAGATGGGCGTATTGTCTAGGAAAGGGGGATCGCAGCGATGTTGTGTCATTTGTGTCATCAGGAAGAGGCTTCGGTCTACCTGATTGAAACGATTGAAGGCAAGCAAACGACCATGCATATTTGTGAAACGTGTGCGCAAAATAGGCATTTGGGTGAAATGCTTTCCAAACCGGCCATGGTAATTCATGAACTTTTGGCCTCGATTTTAGAGCTGGGATCCGCCGCTTTGACCGCGAAAGGGCTGCGGTGTACGCAGTGCGGGATGACATTTACGCGCTTTCGCGAAGTTGGCCGCTTGGGATGTCCGCAGTGTTATGATGCTTTTTATGAAAATCTTCTTTCATTGATGCGTCAATTCCATCAGTCTGAGGAACACCGGGGGAGAAAACAATCGTCTGCTGCTGAGAATAAAAAGAACCGGCATGAAGAATTAAAAAAATTAAAGGAACAACTGCACGAAGCAGTCACGACGGAAAAATATGAAATGGCGGCCAAGCTTAGAGACCGCATCCAGCAGTTTGGAAAAGCGGGGGATGCATCATGAAAGGGAAGAAACCGGCATTTCCAGCCTGGTTGAGAGCCAAGACCACAGATGATAATAAAATCGTGATTTCGACGCGCATCCGGTTGGCGCGTAATCTTGCGCAGCACCGGTTTTTAGTTACCTCGGATAAACCGGAACGCAAAGTGATTCTTGGAGAATTCGAAAATTTTTTTTCCAATACCACGCTGCGGCCTGCCATGCATTTTTTGAGGTTGCGCGATTTAGACAGTGTTATGCGGGGTGTTTTTGCGGAACGCGGTTTGGTACACATGGATTCGGCACGGGAACCGGATTTTACCGGATTGGCGACCGGGCCGGGCCAAACGCTTTCCCTGATCGTTAACGAGGAGGATCATATTCGGATTCAGTCCATCCAAAGCGGGATGAATCTGGAAAAAGGGCTGCAGTCGGCCCGTCAGCTGGATGAAGTGATTAATAGTACTTTTGAGGTGGCGACGCACAAAGAATTTGGTTATTTAAGTGCTTGTCCAACCAATGTAGGCACCGGCTTGCGTGCATCGGTGATGCTTAATCTGCCTGCATTGACCCTCACACGAGGTATTGTTCAGGTTTTGCAGGCTGTGCTCCATATGGGTCTTGCTGTGCGCGGATTTTACGGAGAAGGGACGGAATTGAAAAGTGTTTTTTTTCAAGTAAGTAACCAAGTGACCCTGGGACGGACAGAAGAAGAGATTGTTCAGCATCTGGCCGGTGTGACCCGTCAGATTATTGATCGTGAAGAAGAAGCGCGTCGGAAATTGCTTAAGGAAGAACGTCACTTACTCGAGGATAAGGTTGGGAGGGCAATTGGTATTCTTGCCCACTGCCATTTACTCGGTTTGGGAGAAGCGCTTGATTTGCTTTCCGCCATCCGTTTGGGTTCGGAGCTGAAGTTGATAAAAGAAGTGCCTTTGAACAGCATTCATGAACTTCTTTTGTTGATACAACCATCCCATCTTCAAATGACGGCCAAGCAGTCGTTGGGTACTGCGGAGCAATTAAGGCAACGTGCTGAATTGGTCCGGAAGAGACTTTCAGTCGATTTCTTTAAATAATTGAATACGCAGCAAATTAATATTTAGAAAATGGATTAAAAATTGTAAAATGATAGTTTATTTCCTAACGATTCCCTAAGATGTCTAAAGGAGGCGCACAATGGATATGTTTGATAAATTTACAGAGCGGGCAAAAAAAATCATTAATCTGGCGCGTGAGGAAGCAGCGCGGTTGGGCCATGATTATATCGGTACGGAGCATTTACTGCTCGGGCTTATTAAAGAGGGCGGCGGCGTTGCCTCGGCAGTCCTGGAAAATTTAGGCCTGGATCTGGAGCGGATTAAACTAGAGGTGGAAAAATCCATTAATATGGGCGGCGGCACCATGACCTTGGGAGAAGTGCCGTTTACACCGCGGGCAAAAAAAGTGCTTGAGTTGGCATTGGAAGAAGCCCAGGCACTGGGGCATAACTATATCGGTACCGAGCATATTTTGCTGGGTCTGATCCGTGAGGGTGAGGGTGTGGCCTCCCGGGTTTTGGAACGATTTAATCTTCGTATTGAAAAAGCCCGCGAAATGACAATTTATCTGCTGGGCGGCAATCTTCCGAAATATATGCAGAGTCAGGCAAGGACCAATACACCGACCTTGGATGCATTCGGCCGTGATCTTACGCAATTAAGCCGTGAGGGGAAATTAGATCCGGTGATCGGACGCGAAGAGGAGATTGAACGGGTTATTCAAATTTTATGCCGCCGCACGAAGAATAATCCGGTTTTGATCGGCGAGCCGGGTGTGGGTAAAACAGCCATTGCCGAAGGATTGGCGCAAAATATCGTGACAGGGAATGTTCCGGAATTGTTGTTGGGCAAGCGGATCGTCACACTTGATCTGGCGGCTGTCGTTGCGGGCACGAAATATCGCGGGGAGTTTGAAGAACGGTTAAAAACCGTTATGCAGGAAATCAAAACCGCCGCATTCAGCATCGTTCTGTTCATTGATGAGCTGCACACGTTGGTTGGTGCCGGCGCGGCTGAAGGCGCGATTGATGCATCCAACATGCTCAAACCTGCGCTGGCCAGAGGTGAGGTCCAGTGTATTGGTGCGACAACCATGGATGAATACAGAAAATATATTGAGAAAGACGGCGCTTTGGAGCGGCGGTTTCAGTCAATTAAGGTAAATGCTCCCAGTGTGGATGAAGCGATTCAAATTTTAAAAGGTCTTCGTGATCGCTATGAAGCACATCACCGTGTGCATTATACGGATGATGCCCTGGTCGCGGCAGTGAGGCTTTCGGAACGGTATATCTCCGGACGTCTGTTGCCGGACAAAGCCATTGATGTGATGGATGAAGCGGGCGCGCGGGCGCGGTTGTCTGCTGCGATTCTGCCGCCGGACCTCAAACAGACCGAGGATGAGATTGAGGAGATTAATCAGGAAAAAGAGGCGGCCATCAAGACCCAGGAGTTTGAACGGGCAGCCAGCCTGCGCGATAAAATTAAGGCATTGCGTCAGAAAAAAGAAGAAAAAAAACGTATTTGGGAGCAGTCGCGTAATCAAAATGTTGTGAATGTGACTGAAGAGGATTTGGCAATTATTGTCAGTAAATGGACCGGTGTGCCGGTCTTTAAATTAGAGGAAAAGGAATCGGCCAAGCTGCTGCGCATGGAGGATGAAATTCATAAACGGATTATTGGACAGGAGGAAGCGATTAGCGCGATTTCCCGGTCCGTACGCCGCTCGCGAGCCGGGGTGGCGGATCCGCGGCGGCCGATTGGCTCGTTTATTTTTCTTGGTCCGACCGGTGTGGGTAAAACGGAAATGGCCCGGGCATTGGCGGAATTTCTTTTTGAAGATGAAAATACCCTGATTCGGATTGATATGTCGGAGTATATGGAAAAATTCGCAGTTTCACGCTTGGTGGGCGCGCCTCCCGGGTATATTGGACATGACGAAGGCGGTCAGTTGACGGAGAAGGTTAGACGGAATCCCTATTCAGTGATTTTATTTGATGAGGTGGAAAAAGCCCATCCGGATGTTTTTAATATTCTTTTACAGGTACTGGAAGACGGAAGGCTGACGGATAACAACGGCCGGATTATCGACTTTAAAAATACCGTGGTCATCATGACCAGTAATATTGGAGCGCGTTTAATTGATAAGGGCGGCGCGAGTCTGGGCTTCCAACCGGCATCTGAAGACGGCAATCATGTTGGCATGAAAGATAAGGTGATGGCAGAGGTGCGCAAGGTGTTTAATCCCGAATTTTTAAACCGGGTGGATGAAGTCATTGTGTTTCATAGCCTGGACAAGAAACATTTAGAGAAGATCATTGATTTGCTCATGGGGTATGTCAATAGCAGGCTCAAAGAAAAAAACGTCAGACTTGAGGTAACGCCGGAAATCAAAGATTTTTTGATTGAACGCGGCTATAATCCGCAAATGGGCGCCAGACCATTGAAACGCGCCATTCAACGGCTGGTAGAGGATCCGCTGGCGGAGTTGATTTTAAAGGGTTCTGTTCAGGATGGGTCCGTTGTTTATCCGACGCCGGTCAACGACACGATCAAGTTTGAGGTGAAAGTTGAGGCTTAATTCGATTGCGGTCAGTTGGGAAGAAAAAACAGATTAAGAAAAAACAACACCATGCGCACCTTCAGCTGCCGGCGGGGCGTGTTCAAAAAGCGCGTCATCCTTTATTGACCCTGGCGATCCTATTTGGCGGATTTTTTGTTTTGGTGAGTGGTTTATGGATTGTATCTTCCAGTGGTGTTGTGGCCAACCGCTTTAAACCTCAGTTGGAGACGGAACTTTCCAAAGCGCTGCAACGCCAAGTGACGATCGGCCGGATCGAAGGCGGTTTGTTTGACCGCGTGGTGTTGCGGGATATGCTGCTTTCCACCCGCAGGACTAATCCCGAGTCGCTGGATATCACCATCCGGCGCGTGGTCGTGCAATATTCTTTGTGGGACATCCTTATCCGTAAAAAATCATTGGCAGAGAGCTTACATCACATTCAGCTTATTCATCCCCTAATACGTATTGAAAAATCACCGGATGGCAAATGGCGCGGGCCGCAATTGTCCGGGAAAGCCTTCGGTCGAATGACGGCCGGGCCTGCCGCACCGGCTCAGATGCTGCCTAAAATTAAGCTGACACTGGTTTCGGGCGAAATCAAAATATCGGATGGGATTCATACCGCCAGTATCAAAAAACTTAAAGGCTTGTTGAATTTAAAGGACCCGGCGGCGGCGCGCCTTTTTCTTTCCGGCAGGACTGATCGTTGGCGCCGGCAGAATATCAGGATTTCCGGGATCATGGATTTGACAACCAACTCGGTTAAGATTAGATTGAATGCCGGCCGGGTGGAGCTTGCACCGCTTGACAGTGTTGTCAAACTCTCCGACTATTTCCACATTCAAAAAGGACAGGCGGACCTGGAATTGAAGATTCATTCACGGGAACCCACACCGGATGACCTCATCGCAGGGTTTGGCATTGCAGGCAAAATGGTGCTTTATGATGCGACCTTGCAATCTGAGTTAATTGATGATCCGGTGCAGAATATATTTGGTGTGGCGAATCTACAGGACAACAACATCACCTTAAAGAATATGCAGGCGATTTTAGCGGATATTGCCTGGCAGGCACGCGGGGTGGTGAAAAATATCAAGACACCTTATTTGAATATTCGTGTACAAAGTGATGCCTTGGAATTGTCGGAATTGGCTGCACGGCTTCCCAACCTTTCTTCATTAGGGCCGGTTGGTGCAGGCAAGGCTGCGATTCTTATCAAAGGTAAGGCGCCTGATTTGACGGTGACAGCCAATTTTAGTATGCTGAAAGGGAAAATTGGAAGACTGCAGATCCGGAAATTTGAGGTGATCACACGCTACCGTGATCGGGAATTGCGGCTGATGCTGGCACGCGGTATTTTTGCCCGGGGATGGGTTGAGGGACGAGGCCGGATATTATTTCCGAGAAACAAAGCGGGTGTGCCGCATTTGAGCTTTCGCGGTGATGCCAAAGATTTGAATTTAGCGGATATCGCGGATTTGTTTCACGTAGAGGCAATTGACGGGAAAGTCAGCGGCATGCTCACGGTCGAGGGTTCTTTGGAAAAGCCGACACTCTATGGAAAAATTACATCCCCCAAGGTGAGAGTTTCCGGGATGCAGTTTGATGCCATCCAAGGTCAATTGGAGTACAACCATGATGCCATCCGGCTTAATTTTAATACAGATTGGGGTGTTCTGCGGTCGGCGAAATTTGATATTGAAGCGAAACGCGAGAAAAAAGGCTGGTTACTCACCCGGTTTTTGGTGAGCCGGGGAAAGCGGGAACTGCTTCGGGCCGGCGGCACTTGGAATCGTTTGGGTCAGGATGTGCTGCATGGAAGCCTTTTCACGAAGAATTTACCCATTCAATTGATTCCTATGCTGCCGCCGGAGGCCAAGCATTTAAACGGGGTGCTTCATTTTTCAGGTAAAATCAGCGGAACAAGTGAATTGCCGCTTTTGCAGGGAACGTTTAATACCGATAAACTGATAACCTACCCCGGCGGGAAGGTAAGTGCCTGCGGGGATATTCATTTATCTTCAAAAAAAATGGAACTCAATAACGTCTGGCTGGACCAAAAGCGGATTGGCTTGAAAGGCAGGTTGGTGTATGGGGAAGAACCCTACCTGCAAAGCGAGATGAAAATGACCCGGCTGCCATTGAAGCATTTCATGATATTAAGTGGCGTGAAAAATGTCGCTTCAATCAGCGGATTGATTGAGGGTGTTGTTGAGGCTGTCGGTCCGGTGAGGGAATTAAAATGTAAAGGAGATCTCCGGTTTCATAAACCCCGCTGGGGGGATGTGAAAGGCAAGACCGGGGCGTTGAAATTTTCGACCAATGGGAAACGTATTTGGGTAAAAGAAATGGAATTGGTGCAAACGTCCGGGAAGTTTAAGGGTGTTTTGGAGACGGAGTTGAGCAAGACAGAAGGGTCTTTTCAAATACTCACGTGGATGGAATCTTTTGAAATCAATAAACGGAATTATACCGGGGACCTGAAGATAAAAGGGACCACCACCGGGTCGGTATCTGATTCCCGTTATGCTGCACAGTTGAATCTGGATAACATTGAGGTCGATCAGCATCGTTTTCCTCCGGCAACCGGTCAGATGGCATTTCAGGGGAATCGCTTGACACTGAAGGAATTGAAATGGGGGACGGATCTTTCTTTCTCCGGCGAGGCGGTTTTCGGAAAAAAACTTTTTGCCAAACTACAGCTGCAGACGCAGTCCGGGAATGGGTCGCACCTGGAACGGGGGCTTTGTCGGAAAAAATTTCCGGTGCACTCGCGATTCAGGTTGACCATAATAATATTGATGCCAATTTGCGCGTACATTCCGGGAAAGATGAGATGCAAGGGGAGTTTGAAGCGCGTCTGAATGGAAGGCGGTTGTCGCGATTTCTGGGGCGGCTGCAAATTCAGGATATCCATACACCCTTGTTGTTTGATTTGTTTATGCTGGCCAAACCGGATCATTCTCCGCAAGGAAGAGTTTCGGGGCGTGTTCTTTTTGATGGCGAGCAGGGACAATTGGATCGACTCGAGGGTGATTTGCAATTTTCTGATTTTAAATTTGGGGAGTGGCATTTTATTACACTTAAAACCGCCTGGGAGAAACGTGGTCCGCAATGGAAACTTAAACTGCTTGAAGGCACACAAGCCAGAGGCCGTCTGCAGGCTGAACAAGGCGGCATGCAGGCCAATCCGGATGGGTCCTTTGCAATTTCCCTTGATTTGCTGACGGATAATTTCAGTTTTTTTTCCAGGAAGTATCACGGGCATTTTGCGGTAGACGGAAGTTTGGATTTGCAACCTGCGCCTGATCTCCAGTTGGCGGTGGTGAGTTCTGATTTCCAACTCGATCGATACCCCTTTGGCGATTTTCACGCATCGGTCCGGTTTTGGGATGATAAAATCAGGATTCGTACGCCGCCGGATATTCCTGTCCAGATTGCCGGGGATCTTGGTTTGTCGCCGGACGGGGCAGTCATTTTTAACCGTCTCTCGATTTATGACCGGCACCAAGTATACATAGAATCATCCGGCCGGATTGACGGTACGCGGACTTCTGATCTTCGTATCAAGGTGAAGAACGTTAAGGCGGATTTGCTGACCCGCTGTTTGGGGTGGCCCCAACCCTGGACCGGTATTGCGAACGGGACCTTCCATTATACAGATGCTGAAGGAATTCCGAATTTTGATATACAGGTTAAAGTTGAGAACGGCAGTGTGCTTGATTTGCCGTTTGATGTTTTTCATGGAAACATTGTGATTGATCATCATTGGCTTTATTTCAGGGGACGCGAAGGCCATGCGGTTTTAAACCGGCACGGCTGTTACCAGCTGAATCTTAGTGGTAAGCTTCCGGTGCCGCAAAATGCCGAGGCAACGAAACGTCTTCAGGGCGCTGAAATGGATATACGGGTGCGGATGCCGGAAGGCGATTTGTCTTATATAACGTTTATTCCGTATTTTTCCAGGGCAACCGGTAAGAGCATGTTGGATTTGAATATCAAAGGGACGATGGACTATCCTGCCATCTTCGGCAGAGCTACAATTGACGGGGGCACTTTGTGTCCGCGGGTGTATACCCCTAAAATTGAAAAACTCAATGCAGATATTGTCTTTGAAGATAACCGGGTTTATATTAATCAACTTGAGGGCATGATCGGCGGTAGTAAACTGGAAATTACTGCAGGCCCCAAGGCGGATTGGGCGAGTGTTTTTCGGAGATTGCAGCCGCATGAACTGAATTTAAAACTGGATACCCGCGCTGGGGCAATCAAAACCGGAAATACCGATGATTATGAATTCATGGATGCCAAGGTGAAGATGGATGCGACCCTGGGGGGGACCTATGAAGCGCTGGTTTTAGGCGGTGTTTTTGAAGTGGCAGACGGACAATTTACTTTTCCGCCGCGGATGCTCACGGAGTTTGCCAAAAAAATGAAGACCGTCAATGTGAGTTACGATAATTTTAAAACCATCACGAAAAACAATTTATGGTTTTATAATGATGTGGTAAGGGCTTTGTTGAAACAAAATCAGACCGTTGTTTTCAACGGCGGCAAACATAATTTTTCCGCTGAAGGGCAAATTTCAGTGGTGCGTGGTTCTTTTACCTACCTGGACACGGATTTTAATCTTAATGCCAATGAAGAAACAGTTGTGGATTTTCAAAAACAGGCGAAACCGCAACTCAGGGGTCTGGCGGAAACAACCATTCGCAATGTGGGTATTAAAGATGAGGGACGGTCGCGTGATGCAACCATCTATCTCCAGGCGCGTGGAACGGTTGGAGAACTTAAAATAAGTTTGTATTCCGATCCTGAAATGACACAAGCGCAAATTGTATCCTTGCTGACATTGGGTGAGGACTATTCCAGCTGGTCGCAGGAAGAAATTGATCAGAAGGTCCAGAATGCCGGTGCACGTGTCTTGGGGAGACTGGCGGGAAATTTAATTGGAAGAGAAATTGAGAAAAGTATAAAAAAGATTACCCCGCTGGATGTTATTGATATACGGCTGGGCGGGGTGGAGAAACTCGCGGACTCAATTATGACAGGGAGCGGCAATTCCGGCAGTGCACAAGCCGGTGAACAGGATGATATTACGGGAACGAGTCTTTTAGACGAGACAGAGATTGGTATGGGAAAGTATTTGACCAACGATCTTTTTCTTAATTACCGGGGAACATTGAGGGATAGAGGAACTGAAGGCGGCGGGCTCTCGTGGGAATCATCCGTGGGTCTGGAATACAATCTCGATTCTTCCAAAAAAATAAAAATTTATAAGAACTTTGATGAAGATTCCAACCAAGAACTTTTTTGGGGTATTGAAGGCCGCTTGAAATTTGAGGGGTGGTCGCCGGACAAAGCAACAAAAGAAATAGAAGCGGCCGCTGAACTTGAATTGACCGTAACACCGGATTTGAAAAAAAAATGAACTAAATTTTTTCATCAGTGTCCTATTTGCATGCCAAGGGGAACGAATCACAGCACACGATCACGATACCTTGGCTACCTCACGTTTGGGATTGACACCGGGGCAGGGTTGTGATGCCTGCCCCCAATTCTTTCGCAATTTAAATATGGGTATATCGCGGGAATCGCTTGACGCAGCATGGCAGTTCTGATAGAATCGGTCAAATTTTTAGAGAAATGGAGGATTTTTAGCCTGTGTTTTCAAGGCTTTTTAAAGTAATTTCACTTTTAGCGGCTCTCTTTTATTGCCTATCTCATACCTCTTTTGCGGTCCAGTTGAAGAACAAAGTGATCAGCGACGTGCAGGTAACCGGCAGCACGACGATTGCAGGTGATGAGATTGTTTCCTGGTTGGCTGTTAAACCCGGTGAGGAATTTCAGGATGTGCGTTTGGTTTTGGACCGGGATTTAAAAAATATCTGGAAGACCGGAAAATTTGAGGATGTCAGTTTCGCCGTGGTTCCGCTGTCGGATGGAACCGTGCGTCTTTTGATTTCAGTCGAAGAAAAACCGGTGGTAAAAGAAATTCTTTTTACCGGGAACAAAGCGTTTGACAAAAAAAAACTATTGGAAAAAATGGAACTCAAAATCGGTGCCAGATATGATGCGTTCACCGCAGAAGCTGCTTCCGAAAAAATTGCTGATTTTTATAAAGAAAAAGAATATTATAAGGTGTCTGTTATACCGTCGGCGGAAGTTAAAACCGGCGATGCAGAGATAACGTTTGCAATTGTCGAAGGGATGAAGGTTAAGATCACCGAGATCGTGGTAACCGGCAACAAAGCCTTTGCCGAGGGTAAAATAAAGGGCTTTATGGAAACCAAAGAAGCGGGATGGTTTGTGGGCGGGATTTATAAAGAAGAAACTTTTATTGAAGATATGAAAAAAGTGCTTTTGCATTACGCCAAAGAAGGTTATTTAAAAGCCCGTGTTTTTGGGTTCGGTCTCAATGATATAGAATTAAATCGTAAAACCATTGTGAACAAAGCTTTGTTTGTGAATGAGACGGAAAAGGAAATGACGATCACGCTGGAAGTGGAAGAGGGGCTGCAGTATCAGGTGAAAAACATTACGGTGAAGGGCAATATTATTTATTCAAGTGAAGACCTTTTTGAACGTATGGCACTTAAACCCGATGCCATTCTTGATTTGATTACATTTGAACAGGATATGCATATGATTCGTATGGCATATTCGGAAAAAGGATATATCTTTGCGGATATTTCACCGGAAATGGAGTACAACGATGATGCCGGCACCGTAGAAATTGAAATTATTATCCGTGAAGGCACGATTGCCCGGGTTGAACGTGTTGATATTCGCGGCAATACCATGACCAAGGACAAAGTGATACGCCGTGAATTAACGGTGAAACCGGGGGAACCGTTCGATTCCAGGAAAATACAGCGGTCCCGGGAAAAAATTTCAAATCTTGGTTTTTTTCAGGACGTCAAGGTAACCACGGAACCGGGCAGCACCCCTGCCGAGCAGGTGTTGGTCTTCGATGTGGCAGAGCGGCATACAGGCACCATCAGTCTTGGCGCTGGGTATTCATCCGTAGATTACTTAATGGGATATTTACAGTTGACCCAGGCCAATTTATTTGGTAACGGTCAGTCGGTGAGTTTGCAGTGGGAATTGGGAAGCTTGCGCCAGAGTTGGCAAATGTCTTTTACAGAGCCATGGTTGTTTGATTCGCCGGTCTCTTTTGGCGTGGATGTCTGGAATATCAACAAGCAGAGGGGATATTCCGGCCAAGATTACAATCTACTTTCACAAGGTGGCGATATCCGGTTGGGACGCCGTTTTACTGAACATTGGAAGGGGTATTTAACGTATAAATTGGAGAGCAATGAATATACGGACCTTGACTCTTCGTTGGATGGAATTTATGAAGAAGGCCGCAGCGATACCAGCTCTGTGACACCCACGCTCGTTTATGATACCCGAGATAATATTTTTGATCCCACCCGCGGGACGTATCAGAAGTTTTCTATTGAATGTGCGGGTGGTTTTTTGGGCGGGGACAATAATTATTTTAAGTACAACTTGGATAGTACCCTTTATATCCCGCTTATTTGGCGGTTGGTGCTGGCCTTGCATGGTGAAGCAGGGTATGCCCGGGCGTTTGACTATGGCATCAGTGCTGTTTCCAATGTTCCGCCGGCAGAGCGTTACCGTGTCGGCGGTACGGATTCGGTGCGGGGTTATGGTGAGGGTGTTTTCGGGTCGAATTTGGAAGGCAACGGCGGCCGTTTTAAGCTTAATACCAATATTGAATTACATTATCCAATTATCGGTCCTTTAAAAGGTGTGGCCTTTTTTGATGCGGGGAATACATGGAGCGGCATTAGCGAAGCGTTTGATGAGGAGATTTTTCCTGATCGTGAAACAATCGGGGCGGTCACTTATTTTTCAAAGAATCCCTCATTATACAAAGGGGTGGGCGTGGGATTTAGGTTGACGGTTCCCGGGACGGTTATTTTAATCCGCTTTGATTTTGGGTATCCTCTGGACAACAATCCCAATGGTGGTCCGCCGTCTTTGCAGTATCACTTTAATATCGGAAATATTTTTTAGACAAGAGGCTTTAAAAAATAAGGGAGGCATGGCAATGAAAAGAAAGCAATTATTACAATGGATCGTGATTCTGGCAGGTGTTTTAACCCTCGGGTTTCATTCGACAGCTTGGGCCAAAGTTGCTGTTGTTGACACGGGAAAAGTGGTGAAAGAATATAAGAAGATGCAAGAAGCCCAGACCCGGCTGGAAAAAGATGTGGAAGATAAAAAAATGGAACTGAAGCGCATGAGCTCCGACTTGGAAAAAGATAAGAACAATCTTGATAAACAAAAAGGTATTGTCTCGGAATCCAAGTATAAAAAATTGCAAGGCAAATTTGAAAAGAAGCAGGATGTCCTGCGTGAAAAATATCGTGAAATGCAGAACTCTTTAATGAACCAACAGAAAACATTGCTGGAAGGTATTGTCAATGATGTGAAGGCAATTGTTGCCAAAATCGCCAAAAAAGAAAAATATGAATTGGTCCTGGATAAGGAAAGTGTTCTGTTCTACGATGGTGATGATATTACCTATAAAGTGTTGGATAAATTGAATTCGAAATAATTGAAATTACGGAGTATGCGTGAATGGCTTTTTCAAAAACGTTAAAAGAACTGGCTGAATTGACCGGTGCGACCTTGAGCGGGCCCGATGCTGAATCCGTGGTGATTTTAAGTGTCGGGCCGCTTGAACAGGCGGGTGCAAATACGCTGAGCTTTTTAGCCAATAAAAAATATCGCAATCAGTTGGAAACCAGCACGGCGGCGGCGGTTGTGATTCCGCCTATGATTGAGTATGACAAACCATGTCTCGTCAGCAAAAACCCCTATTTGGATTTTGTGAAAATTGTGTATCTTTTTGCGCCCCCGATTCCTGTTCCCGAACCGGGCGTGCATGCAATGGCAGTGGTGCATCCCGGGGCCAAGCTGGGGAAGGATGTGGCAATCGGACCTTTTTGTGTGGTAGGTGAAAACACCGAGATTGGTGATCGCACGGTTCTTGTAGCTCAGGTTTATGTCGGCGAACAAGTGAAGATTGGCAATGACTGCTGTCTTTATCCTCAGGTCGTCCTGCGGGAACGCTGTGTGCTGGGTAACCGGGTCATACTGCATCCAGGTGTGGTGATCGGTGCGGATGGTTTTGGATTTGCACCTGATGGCGAGACATATAAAAAGATTCCCCAGATCGGGAATGTTGTGATTGAGGATGACGTAGAAATTGGTGCCAATACCACAGTGGATCGTGCGGCTTTGGGTGAAACCCGGATCAACCATGGGAGCAAAATCGATAATCTTATTATGATCGCTCACAATGTGAAAATCGGGAGCAATACGGTTATTGCCGGACAGGCCGGTATCAGTGGCAGTACCAAGATTGGTAACAATGCCATGGTGGGAGGTCAAGTCGGCACGGCAGGGCACATTCATATTGGGAATAACACGATTTTAGGTGCTCAAGCAGGTATTTCGCGTGATGTTCCGGATGGGGCGTTTGTTTCCGGCTATATGGCCCGCCCCCACAAGGAAGCTATGCGTATTTTAGGGGAGACGGTACGTCTGCCTGGGCTGAGAAAAAAAGTTGAGGATTTAGAAGCGCGTTTGAAACAACTGGAAAAAGAATGAGCAAACCGGTTTTAGTTCAAACGACCTTAGCGAAGCCGGCGAGTCTGGAAGGTATTGGGCTGCATACCGGTGTCACGTCTCAGGTTGTGTTTGAACCGGCGCCTGCAGATACCGGTTATGTGATTGTTCGTACCGATCTTCCGGGAGAACCCCGGCTTTGCCCGGCAGTGGACCTGGTCTCGCAAACCACGCGGGGAACAACCCTAAAAGACGGTGATGTCGAAGTACATACCGTTGAGCATGTCCTGGCGGCACTGGTAGGCTTGGATATTGATAACTGTATTATTAAATTATCCGCCTTTGAACCGCCGGTCATGGATGGGTCTTCGCAGGAATTTTCCGAAGCGATGGTTGCAGCCGGTATTGTGGATATTCCGGAGAGTGAAAAGAAAATTTACCGGGTTACCGAACCACTCGTGATTCAAGACGGCAAGAAAAGTATTGCAGCCTGGCCTTATCCGGGCTTGCGTATCACCTATGAATTGTATTATGATCATCCTTGGCTGCAACCCCAGCGGGTTGATCTTGAAATCAATCCGGAGGTTTTTCGCGCACAATTGGCGCAATGCCGCACATTTTGTTTGGAACAGGAAATTGATTGGTTAAAATCCCAAGGATTGGCCAAAGGCGGGACACGGGAAAACGCCCTGGTGATTGGTGAACACGGACTGGTTAATCCGCCGTTTCGCTGTGAACATGAATTGGCATTTCATAAAGTGTTGGATTTTATTGGGGATCTGGCATTGGCGCGTTGTAGGGTGGAAGGACATTTTGTTGCCAATTTTACCGGCCATGAGATGAATGCCCGTCTGGTGAAAGCACTTTTGAATCAAGCAAAAAGAATAAAGCATTTGGAGAGGGGGAAGGGAACATTGGTTATTGAAGCGCAGGAAATTGAGCAGTTGTTGCCGCACCGTTATCCCATGTTACTGGTTGACCGTGTGATAGATCTTGAGGTCGGCAAACGGGTTGTGGGAATTAAAAATGTAACAATGAATGAACATTTTTTTCAAGGGCATTTTCCCGGGCATCCGATTATGCCGGGGGTACTGATTTTGGAAGCCATGGCACAATGCGGTGGTGTGCTGCTTATGAAAAGCTCCCCGGATTCAGTCGGGAAGGTTGTTTATTTTGTGGGCATTGATAAAGTCCGGTTTCGCAAACCTGTGGTGCCGGGTGATCAACTCCGTTTTGAACTTTCGGTTGACAAAATAAAAGCCAGAATTGCAAAAATGCTGGCAAAGGCTTATGTCGGGGATACGTTGGTTTGTGAGGCGGAATTTATGTCGACCTTAGTCGCCCGCTAGTTGGATTTTCAAAAAACGAAAATTCTTTAAGGAGAGAAAACGTGGCTGTTAAAATCCATTCTGCTGCAATTGTACATCCTGATGCGAAACTTGGGGTTGATGTTGAGATTGGTCCGGGCGCAATTGTGGGAGAAAATGTTGAAATAGGTGATCGTACTCAGATTGGCGCCTATGTGGTGATTGACGGAGGTACAACGGTGGGGATAGAAAATCGTGTCTTCACCGGTGCGATTCTCGGCAGTGAGTGCCAGGATCTGAAATTTAAAGGGGAACGCTCTTTTACCAAAATCGGCGATCGAAATACGATTCGTGAATATGTAACCATAAACCGGGCAACCGCGAAGGATCTTTATACCACCGTTGGAAATGATAATTTGATTATGGCCTATGCCCATGTGGCGCATGACTGTACGGTTGGGAATAACAATGTGCTCGCCAACGGACTGGCCATGGCAGGGCATGTCACCATTATGGATCATGCTAATATTGGCGGATTAAATGCATTGCATCAGTATGTGCGTATTGGTTCCTATTCCATGATTGGCGGTCTTTCCCGCGTTCCTAAAGATGTACCACCCTTCATCATGTGTGCAGACACACCCTTGCGGATTGTCGGAATCAATAAAATTGGTCTGGAAAGAAAAGGGTTTGGCAAAGAACAGGTCAAGGCAATCGAAAAAGCCTACCGGATTTTATATCGCTCCAAGCTGAATACGTCTCAGGCCTTGAAAAAACTGGCTGAAGAGCCCGGTACGCCGGAAGTGGATATGCTCATTCAATTTATAAAAGAATCCGAACGTGGCATCGCGAAATAAACCGGCTGTAATCCCTAAAATCGGGCTTATTGCCGGTTGGGGTGAATTTCCCTTTTTGGTCGCGCAGACCATGCAGCAAAAGGGGAAGCGCGTGGCGGCGGTTGCTTTTCCCGGCGAAACTTTTCCTGAAATAAAAACGTGTGTCGACGAACTGCATTGGATCAGTATTGGGCAATTGGGTGAGATGATTAAGATTTTTAAGACCGCAGGCATTACTCAAGTTGTCATGGCGGGAATGATTCGGCATAAACACCTGTTCGCAAATTTGAAGCTTGACTTAAAGGCGGTTAGTTTGCTGGCGACCATGAAAGATAAACGTGCTGATTCAATTTTGTGCGCAGTCGCAGGCGTCTTGGAAAAAGAAGGAATACGTCTTGTTTCGCCTTTACCGTATTTAAAAGTCAACCTGCCAGGAAAAGGATTGTTGACAAAGCGTAAACTAACTCAAAAAGAGCAGCGTGACATTACGTTTGGATATAAAATTGCCAAGCATGTCGCGCGGGCGGATATCGGTCAGACCGTTGTGGTCAAGGACCAAGCGGTGATTGCCGTGGAAGCCATGGAAGGTACGGACGCCTGTATTCTCAGAAGTGGTGAGTTTACCCGTGGCGGGGCAGTTGTCATCAAAGTGCTTAAACCAACCCAGGATTTGCGTTTTGATACACCGGTGATCGGACCCAATACAATTGAGTCGATGCTGAAGGTTAAAGCCGCTGTGCTGGCATTTGATGCGGATAAAACCCTTTTTCTTCAGAAAGAAAAAACCATTGTTATGGCAAATAAGAAAAAAATTACCCTGATTGGTGTCTAGGAGTTTAAGCAATTAGTTGCTTTTAGGTATTGTTCGTCACCCCGGTGAAAACCGGGGTCCAGAAAAAGTTTTAAAATTCAGATTCCTGGATACCGGCTTCCGCCGGTATGACGGCAAAATATAAATAATCCGACTAAATGCTCAGACTCCTAGGCCGCAATACTAACCGCAAAGTTTTAAAATGCAATTCCCAGATAGATGCCACCTCCAACAATATAAGCCAGCGCCAGTAATTCGGAAGCATCCGGCGCTTGAGCTGTGACATATCCGCCGTTCACAAATAGTCCCAAAACGACCCGCTGGGCAATGATAAATTTGTAGCCGGCCTCGAGATGGGCTGTGCCAATTAGAACATTGGTATCAACCGGAGCTTCATTATGAGCCCGGTCTTCATAAGTTCCGCTAAATCCTATAAAGTCAAAACGCGGGCCGAGATGAAATCCTTTAGGAGCTGCGCCGAAAGGATAAAACCGGCCTGAGATACCTGCACCATAGCCGCTGACCGAATAAATCCAGTCGTAATCATCATCTGAACTGCTTTTTCCCCCCTTGGCCTCCCAGATTGGGATAATGTTGGCACGGATACCCAGGCCGAAATGATTGCCTAAGGCGATTTCGTATTCTGGACCATAATTACCTGTGGCGACTCCTAAAAGATTGACCATTAAATTGTTTTTCAGTTGTGAGGCAGAGGCGGTATGACTGATGACTGAAAAGATGACAAATGCCAGGAAAAAACTTAAAAATAACGTTTTTCTTGAGAACAACATCTAGTATTTCCTCCTTTTTGTGATTTTTAAAGTTGCACACAGTATATGGTATGAGTATGGTTATGCAAATCTAAATTTTGTGTTTTTTGTCGGATAACTGCTTGACAGAACATTTTATCAGATGGTATAGTCACCACAATATATTGTGGTGGACACCTATTTTACTCAAAGTATCGGTACAGTATGGGGTTTACTTAATTTAATTAATTGAAAGACCGGTATTATTTTAGATGTGATTTTGAACGAGGGGGACTGGAACGTGTATTTTAAACGACTGGAGCTGCAGGGTTTTAAATCATTTGTGGATCCCACACGGCTTGATTTTGAATCTGGTATTTCAGCAATCGTTGGACCCAACGGATGTGGGAAATCAAATATTGTCGATTCCATTCGCTGGGTTTTAGGAGAACAAAGCGCCAAATCCCTGCGTGGTGCACGCATGGAGGATGTTATTTTTAATGGTACGGACCAGCGTAAGGCGGTTGGTATGGCCGAGGTTTCCCTCACCATGGACAACCAGGATCGTCAACTGGCGAGTGATCATGATGAAATTACCATTACACGTAGAGCTTTTCGCTCCGGTGAGAGTGAATATCTGATTAACAAAACCGCCTGTCGTTTACGGGACATTCATGACCTTTTTATGGATACAGGTATTGGCACCAACTCCTATTCGATTCTGGAACAGGGAAAAATTGATTTAATTGTATCCTCTAAACCTGCAGACCGGCGGTTTGTATTTGAAGAAGCTGCCGGTATTTCCAAATATAAGTCACGCAAAGATGAATCGTTGCGAAAACTGGAGGCTACTGAACAGAACTTTTTACGTGTTAATGATATTGCCGTGGAAGTAAAGCGGCAGATTAATTCTCTGGAACGGCAGGTGCAAAAAGCGCGGCGGTATCAAACTTTTAAACAGGAGTTGACAACGCTGGAGGTTGCTCAGGGGCGCAAGGAATTAAAAGTGCGGCGTAGGCAGCTTCGGAAGATTGAACAGCAGTGGGAGGAACGGCGGACACGTGCAGATGAATCCGCGCGGGGTAAGCAGACATTTGAAAACGAACTGTTTCATTTAAACAATGATCTCGCAGAAGCGGAAGCGCAGCTGTCACAGGCGCAGGGCTCAGTGCATCAGGTTGCCGAAGAAATTATTAAAACCGAGGATTTTGTTCATTCCTCCGAACTTCGGAAAAATGATCTTGAAATTGGTATTGCACGTTCGGAAGAGGAAGTCAAGGCATTGGATGGAAAAGAAAATCAGTTGCGGGAGCAGAATAAAGATACGCTGGATGCCCGGGAGAAAAAGGAGCAAGAGTTTAGGTCCGGACAAAGCGACTTGGTTACAGAGGAAGATCGCCTCAACACGCTGGAACAGGAACTCAAAGAACGGGCGGCCAAGGTTCAGGATCAGCAGAGCCGCTTGCTTCAACTCGTTGATCAAATGTCAACCCTGCGGAATGCTTTGAAAAATTTGGAACTTCGTATGGGCGAACAAAAACAACAGCTGGGGAAGTATGATTACCAGCTTGACCAGTTGGCGGAACAAAATCGTGAAATGCTTGAGGGGAAAAATACGTTGGAAAATGAGTTTGCCGGTGTTAACCAGTCACTGGAAGCACTGCGGACGGAACGCGACCGCTTAAGCATTGAAAAAGAACGGCTTGAGCAGGTGATGAAAACCTTAGCGGCCATGCTGGAAAATTTTAATAAAACCATTACTCAACTTACCTCACGCCTGACTTGGATCGAGGAATTGAAGAACGGACTTGATGGATATGAAATGGGGGCCAAGACCATTTTGCTTGAACATAATGCCGATCCGGATAAATTTCCCGGCATTATCGGACCTTTGGTCAATTTTATCCGAACGGAACAAAAATATGAGTTTGCCTTCGAAGCCTTGTTTGGGCATCAACTACAATATATTTTGGTGAAAACGGAGTTACAGGGGCGGGAGGCCATTGCTTTTCTGGCGGAGGACAATCGAGGCCGGGCGACATTTATTCCGCTGGAAGCGTATACGGCGGCATCAGAATCGGGGACCGGTGTTGAATCAGTAGTGTCTTGGATGCAGCTGCCCGGCATCTATGGTCCGGCAAAAGAGCTGGTAAGGGTTGATGAGCGGTTCCGCAGGGTTTTTGATTACCTTTTGAAAGATGTTGTGATTGTAGAATCTGCTGAGACAATTAAGCAGGCACGTGCCAATGGTGCAACCTGTACGTTGGTTTCGATAACCGGTGAACTTCAGACCAGCGAAGGCTGGTTAACGGGCGGGAGCCAGGATATCATGGAACGCGGATTGCTTGGCCGCGAACGTGAAATCGAGGAATTGAAAAATGAGCTGGAGCTTTTGGAATCCAATCTGGCCAAAACTCAGGCTGAATCAGACGAAACTGTTTTGAAACTTGAGGAAACTACCGGGAGCCTTGAAGGTGCCAACACTGAATTGCATGAATTGGAAATACGGTATGCCCAGATTGAGAAATCTTTGGAAAGTTTACAGCTGCAATTAGGCGAAGTGGAAAAACAGATGGAATCACTTCAACAGGAAAGAACAACGGTGCAAACGGCACTTGATCAGACCACGGAAGCGCATACGACAACCGCCCGGCAGCTGATGGATCTGGAATTAACGGATCAAAAAACCCAGGAAGAGCTTTCCCAGCATCAGGTGGAAATTGAGGAACGGCGCAAAGAATATGATGAACGTTCCATGCGGGCCGGCGAGTTGCGGGTTCGTGCGGCTTCACTGGAACAGCAAATGAACAGCATGAATGCGGAATTAAGCCGGGTAACAACGGAATTAAACGAGATGGCCAATACCAAGGCCGAGAAAAACAATACCATCCACCGTGACAGGGAACGGTTTTCCGATATTGATTTTCAAATGAAGGAAAAGCAGGCATTGCTGGAAAGGCTCTCGGAAAATAAAACCAGTCAGGAACAAGAACTCGATTCTTTGCGGCAAAAGCGCCAGGAGCTTGTTTCGAGCAAGACCCATAAAGAAAAGCATTCGCGGGAAATTCTGGATGTGTTGGACGTTATTAAACAAGAACTCCATGAACTGGAATTGGAAAAAAGCCAGTTGCGGATGAATTTGAAGTCATTGGAAACATATCTTGAGGAAGAATATAAACTTAATGTGACCATGGAAGAGAGTGATGATCAAGTCGAAGAGGCACCGGCTGAGGAATTCCAAAGTCCGGAAGCGTTGCAATCGCGGGTAAAAGAATTAAAAAATAAGATAGAAGGTATGGGAACCGTCAATTTGGTTGCGATGGAAGAATATGACGAACTCCAGGAGCGGTATGAATTTCTTTCGAAGCAACTCGCTGATTTGAAGGATGCAAAAGAAAATCTTCAAAAACTGATCACCAAGATTAATCATGAAAGTCGTGAACGTTTTTCAGATACTTTTACGCAGGTTCGCGCAAAATTCAAAGATGTTTTTCGTGGTCTGTTTAATGGCGGGGATGCGGATCTGGTGCTGGTGGATGAGACCAATCTGTTGGAAACCGGGATTGAGATTATTGCCCGGCCGCCGGGAAAGCGGCTTCAGAATATTTCATTGCTTTCCGGTGGTGAGAAGGCCTTGACGGCAATTGCATTGTTATTTGCTGTTTTTTTGATTAAGCCGAGTCCTTTTTGTATTTTTGATGAAATGGATGCACCGCTGGATGATACCAATACCGGACGTTTTGGAAAAGTTTTGAAGGAATTTGCCAAGAAATCACAGTTTATTGTGATTACCCATAATAAAATAACCATGGAGATGGCAAGTGTCATGTATGGTGTTACCATGCAGGAATCAGGTGTCTCGCGGCTTATTTCAGTTAAATTTGCAGGGGAACAAGCTCCTCAACCGGTGGTGGCCCCGGTTGCAGAAGAAGAAGCAGCACTGAATTAAAGCAAGCTGGTTGGAACACTTCTTGATTATTATAGGTTTAATTTGTTCGGACAAAATCTAACAAAATAAATAATGCGCGATTGACAATTTATTTTCCTACATGCTAGAATCGTATGAAAAATCAATGGGATAGAGCCAGATACATTCATTAGAAAGAACATTTTTGTTTATTGGTTGTATACCGGCAGTTTATTTTTCCCATCAAATTCCTATTTTATTATGTGTGTCTGGAAAAAAACAGATAGATCAGGATGACCACAGAGAGTGCGTTGTGGAATTTTATTGAAATGTTGGAGGCGACAACAAAGATGATACTGCGCAAAATCCCAGTGCTACCTGCCCTTTTAATTCCGTTTGTTTTATTGATGTTTTCCGGTTGCGGTAAACCATCCAAGGAAAAAGAAATTAAGATCCAGTTTAATGTTTCCGGCAATGCGCAAACCCAGCAAAAGGCTGCGGAACAGCAACGTATTATTGCCGAGCAACAACGCAAATTGGATGAACTGCGCAAAGCGCTTACGCAGGTTCGCCGCAGCGGCGGCACCCGGTCCCGGAAACAGGTGGAGCAAATTGAGCAGCAGATTGCAGCTGTGGAAGAACAGATTTCCACAGTGCCTGTTTCGCAGGCGTCGGGCGCTAAGAAAGCTGTGCCAAAGATTTCGGCAGCCAAAGCAACCGGTTGGGCAATGTTCAGGAAAAATGCCAAAAACCGTCCTGCATCCGGTACGCCGATTTCGCCGCCGCTTGATTTGCAATGGAAATACCGGACTGGCGAACAAATTGATTCTTCACCGGCTTTGGTGGGCGGTGTGGTTTATATCGGTTCCGGT
Source organism: bacterium (assembly GCA_021108215.1). Lineage (NCBI taxonomy): Bacteria > bacterium. The sequence goes on from JAIORK010000012.1 coordinate 77,494, forward strand.
GACGGGAAAGTCTATGCGATCAATGCCAAGGATGGCAGGCAGATTTGGGAAAAAACAACGGGCGGTGGGATTACATCTTCACCCTCGGTTGTGAAAGGTAAGGTCTACATTGGTTCTCAGGACACCTATTTGTATTGTCTCAATGCTAAAAACGGAAAAATGGTCTGGCGCGCACTGACCGGCGGCCCGATTAATTTTTCCAGTCCGGCAGTTATCGGAAGTGTAGTGATTATCGGCAGTATGGATAACTCACTCTATGCCTTCAACGCGGGAAACGGCGTCGCAGTTTGGAAAAAGCAACTTGACGGTCCGGTTGCCGCCAGTCCCAAGATTAAGAACGGCAAGGTTTATATTGGCAGCTTGGGCGGGACGTTCTATTGTTTGGATGCTGCCAGTGGTGATGTTGCTTGGAAATTTAAAGCGGAAAGACAAATTTTTTCAAGTGCAGCCATTGGAGAAAACATGGTTTATTTTGGTTCGGATGACAAAAATATTTATGGCCTCAATCTTGAGTCCGGAGAAGTGGCGTGGAAATGTGCTACCGGCGGATGGGTTTCCTCGAGTCCGTGTATTTCAGGGAAATATTTATTTGTCGGCTCCAAGGACAAAACTGTTTATGCGCTAAACAACGAGACGGGTGGCATTCGTTGGAAGACGAAGTTGAAAGGGACGATTCTTTCTTCGCCGGTTGAATTCAACGGTATTGTTTACATTGGTGCCGGCACCTCGGTTTTTGCCCTGCGTGCCAAAGATGGCAAAGAAAAATGGAAGTATACCGCCGGGGGAGCAATTAATTCTTCGCCGATTATTTCCGAGACCCTGTTGGTAGTGGGATCTTTTGATAAGAGTGTCTACGGATTTACTTATATTCCATAAGGAACTGGTTAAACCATGGCAAATACGAAAACAAAGGTTCAATTTGGATTAACGCACAAAATAACCTTGCTGGTTATTATTGTCGTAACCGTGATTATGGGAATTGTCTCTTATTTTACTATTTTTCAGGAAGAACAACTGAAAATAAAGCAGACTGACAAGCGGATGACGGATACCGCCAATATGATCGCCGCACTCAAGTTGATTGAACCGCTGGCAGGGGAACGGGTGGCATGGCCGATTTTCCGTGAGTTTATTAAAGTTGTGCGGAATCTTGATTCTAATATTTTATATATCTCTATTGTGGATACCGACGGCAAGATCAAGGCGTTTGCGCTTAATCCGGCGACTGCGGCATCCTTAGACACCACATTGGAAGGGATCGATGAGAGTGAAGATTCCCTATTGAAATTAACCCAGCATACGTTTTCGTTTGAAAATACAGCTAAAATATCCGGTGATATTATTGTTGAAAATACCACGATTGCAACGGTTAATCTGCGTTTTTCGCTGCTGGCATTAAATCGGGAACTTATGCTGGCAAAAATACGAAATATCCTGTTGACGTTTGTCATGATGGCATTGGGGTTTGGCGGGGCATTTTGGGTATCGAAAACCGTTACACCAATGCGATGGCCCGAGTGGCCACGGGTGACTTGAGTGTTGCGGCAATTGTTAGAAGTAAAGACGAGATCGGTCTTTTAACCCAAAGTTTTAATCTTATGGTCCAGGATCTCAAAGAAAAAGTCCGGATTAAGGATGCCTTTGATGTGGTGGCGGATGAACTTAAAGAAGTTGAAAAAATAAAGGAATCCTTTGAACTTTATATCAGCAAAGAAGCTCAGGAACGTTTTGTGGATATTTCTGCATTGAAGATTACTGAGCATGCGGGGAACCGTCATCCGGTGACACTATTATTTGCAGATCTGACTCAGGTTGCCCAACAAGCGACGACACAGGATGCAGCCAGTCTTTCCGAAGCGCTGGAAGCCTATTTCCGGAAATTTGTAGCGACGCTTTTTGAATATGAAGGACAGGTTTACAAATTTACTGAAAATATGTTTTTGGTTGCTTTTGGTATTCCGACAGTTCATCAAGATGACGATCGGCGCGCCATATTAACCGCTGTTAGTGTTCAAAAAACCCTGGCGGATATCAACAAAGGACGCATGACCCGGCAGGAGCCTCCGCTTTATGTTTCGTTGGGTGTTGTTTCCGGAGAAGCGGTGGGGTCTTTGTTGACACCCAAAGGATTGGGGCCGACCGAAGTCGTGCGTGATTATCTTGGGTTTACCCAGAAGATGAGCAAGCAACCATTTTCTGTGGTTATGATTGCCGGCGATATTTTCCGGCGGGTTAATAATTTAATTCGCGGAGAAAAAGTTGAAGACCTCCAAATGCCGGATACGGGTGAGACCTTGGAAGTATACCGGATTACAGGCGCTAAGTTTTAGAAATTTCAGGGAGTGTGTTGCTGTGGACCAAAATTATTATGAAATATTGGAAGTTTATCCGGCAGCCGGTGATGATGAAATCGAGACCAATTACAGGATGCTGCTTTATAAATATCATCCTGATCATAATCCCGACCGGGCTGATTGGGCGCATAAAATGACGTCCAAGGTGGTCGAGGCATTTCAATGCCTCATTGATCCCGCGAAAAGAAAATTGCATAATTTTCAAATTTACTGCCCGGTAAAAAAGAAAGTCCCGGAAAAGAAATTTATGTTTTTTCAAGGGAAAAAGAAACAACAGTGGCAGGCTTCCATGGCACAATTCGGCGCAGGGATTGCGTTGTTTGACAGGCAAAAATCCAAAGCGATGGTCAAATTTAGAGAGGCTGTTTTGCAATGGCCGAAATTCCCGGAATCACTTTATAATATCGGGCTCTGCTTTGTCGATATGCGTAAATTTGATGAGGCCCGGACCTATTTTAAAAAAGTAAAGGCCTTGAATCCCAAGGATACCGATATCCAGAAAACGCTACGGCGTCTGGATGACCTGCTAAAAAAGTGAACGGATTGAAAGGCGGCAGTTATGTCCAAGATTATTGGAATTGATTTAGGGACCACGAATTCCTGTGCAGCGATTATGCAGGACAATGAGTTGGTTATTATTCCTAATTCCGAGGGTATGCGGACAACCCCGTCGGTTGTCAGTGTTATGAAAAATGGCGAGATTGTCGTCGGCGAGCCGGCCAAGCGCCAGGAAGTTATTAATCCCGAGAGTACGATTTTTTCGGTGAAACGTTTTATGGGGCTGAAACTGGATGATCCTTCCGTGCAAAAGGATCTTGAATTGATTCCGTACAAACTGGTGGCAGCCTCCAACGGTGATGTGAAAATCGAGATTTACGGCAGGAGTTATTCACCGCCCGAAATATCAGCGATGACGCTTGGGAAAATCAAGCGGGATGCAGAAAGTTTTCTTGGGGAAAAAATTGAAAAAGCTGTGATTACCTGTCCGGCTTATTTTAATGACTCGCAACGACAGGCGACCAAAGATGCGGGTAAGATCGCAGGATTGGAAGTCTTGCGTATCATTAATGAACCCACGGCGGCATCATTGGCATCAGGGTTTGATCGCAAGATAAAACGTAAGGTCGCGATTTATGATTTGGGCGGTGGTACATTTGATATCAGTATTTTGGAATTGGGGAATGGTGTTTTTGAAGTTAAATCAACATCAGGTGATACCCACTTGGGCGGGGATGATTTTGATCAAAAAGTCATTGATTGGCTTATAGAAGAATTTTTAAAGCAGGAAAAAATAGATCTGCGCAGTGATCGTATTGCCTTGCAGCGGCTTAAAGAAGTTGCTGAGAAAGCCAAGTGTGAAGTTTCCGATAAACCGGTGGCTGAAATTACATTGCCGTTTATTGCCTCGGACGAAAGCGGGCCCCGGCATTTAAATGCCAAATTAACGAGGGCCAAGTATGAAGAACTTACCAAGCAGCTGGTGGCAAGCACGATTACGCCCTGTGAACAGGCATTGCATGATGCCGGTTTGAAGCCTGCTAATATTGATGAAGTGGTGATCGTAGGCGGCATGACGCGTATGCCCAAGGTGCGCGAGGCTGTAAAACGACTGTTTAATAAAGATCCGTATCCGGGCGTTAATCCTGACGAAACGGTTGCCGGTGGTGCGGCCATTCAGGCTTCGGTGCTCAAAGGAAATATTCGCGATATTTTATTACTGGATGTAACGCCTTTTTCACTGGGGATTCGTACAGAAGGCGGCATGATGTCTAAAATCATTGAAAAAAATTCAACCATTCCGGTAAGAAAGGGTGAGATTTTTTCTACAGCCAAGGATAATCAAACCTTTGTTAGAATTCAAGTTTACCAGGGTGAAAAACCCATGGCCGCAGACAACAAATTGATCGGTACGTTTGATTTGGTTGGGATTCCTTCTGCGCCGCGGGAAGTGCCGCAGATTGAAGTTTCATTTGATGTCGATGCCAACGGTATTGTCCGCGTCTCGGCAACTGATTTGGGAACCGGAAAAGAACAGGCGATTAAAATCACACCCAATTCGGGTCTCTCGGAATCCGAGATTACGAAGTATGCCAAAGAACAAAGCGAGGCCAAAATGCCTGACCGGCATGATGCGAGCAAGCATAAATCATTTGAGCAGGGGAAACAAGTAGACTACTCGGAAGTGGAATCCGATAAACCGGAAGATGAGGCGGAATTGAAAAAAATAGGGAAAAAGAAAGGGTTGTTCGGACTTTTCGGAGGGTAATTCATTTATTCAGCTGCCTCGAATCATCAAATAAAACGTTTTCAAATTAACCAAAATATTTTAAAATAGGCCTATATTTATATTGTTTTATAACCTGTTACAGTATATCCGTTAATCCCATAAGGAGGGATATCATGGCAACCAGTAAGGGTCACCGCATCGGTGAAATGCTGTTGGATGAGGAAATTATTACAGAAGAACAACTTAAAGAATGCCTTCAGGAACAAAAAGTCACCGGTGAAAAAGTCGGTGAAGTCATGGTGCGCAAAGATTATGTGACACTTGAAGTCCTGATGGCATTTTTAGGGAACCAGATGGGGGTTCCCTATATTTCGCTCTCGGAAATGAAGAATGTACCTCAGGCGCTTTTAAAGTTGATTCCGGAACAGTTGATGCGAACCCAGCATGTTATTCCAGTGAGTAAAAAGGGCAATACCCTGATTCTGGCCATGGTAGATCCCACCAATGTGTTTGTCACAGATGATATTAAGATGACAACCCGCTGTGAGTTGGAATTGCGGCTTTCTTCTGAAAAAGAGATTAAATCGGCATTGGATAATTACTTTGGTTTTAGAGAAGAGGATACCGGCGAGTTGGTGAAGGCCTCGACGTCGGATGATGCATTTGGAGTTGCTCCGGCAGGGATGAATGCGCAACCGGCAAAGGTATCCCCGGCGGCACCAAGTATGTCTTCGATGGCATCTGCTGCGGAGGCGGCTGCGCCGCAAATGGATTCCGGTATGGAACAGGCTTCGGCGATTCCGACTGCGACCGCCACCGGCACCGGTGATACACCGGTTATTAATTTTTTAACCAGTGTTTTGGTAGAAGCTTCAAAAGTAGGTGCTACGGACATTCATTTTGAACCGTATGAAAAAAGTTTTCGGATTCGCTGGCGGATTGACGGTATTTTGCAGGAGGTTCAGTCACCGCCGCGTTCCTTGGCCAACGCCCTGTCATCGCGTTTGAAGGTTATGGCTGAGATGGATACGCAATCTCAGGGACAGGCTCAAGTGGGGAAGTTGAAATTAAAAATCCCCGGCAAAGATGTCTCCATGTCTATTTTGATTGCTCCCACGATGTGGGGTGAAAAAGTTGTCATGCATATCATGAATACGGAAAATGTTATTCTGGAAGTTGATAAACTTGGGATGGATCCGGCGCAATGCGATCTCTATCGTCGTTTGATCCAGCAGCCGCATGGAATGATTCTTATTATTGGACCCAGAGGGAATGGTAAGACCACGACGGCTTATGCAACCTTGAATACGTTAAATCAATCAACAAAAAATGTTTCTGCGGTTGATGAGGCGGTTGACTATTCCCTGCCGGGGGTTAATCAGGTGGTTGTGAATGAAAAACGCGGGGTGACCTACCAGTCGGGTGTCCGCTCAATGTTGGATCAGGATTCGGATGTGCTTTTGGTGGGTGAGCTCAATGACCTGGAAATTGCGCGCATGGTGCTTGATGCAGTCCCCTCCGGGCATATGATTATTTCCACCCTGCATGCAAATGATGCCGTATCAACGCTACAATATATGGTCAACATGGGTATTGAACCGTATTTGGTGGGTGCTGCCATTACGGCGATTGTCAACGAACGCTTGGTTCGGATGGTCTGTCCGCAATGCAAGGAAAGCTATGCGGCTCCGCCTGAAATTGCGAAGTATTTGGGAGCACCGGCCGGTAAAAAAGCTGCGCTGACACGGGGGAAGGGCTGTGAGCATTGTTCGCAAACCGGGTACCGCGGCCGTCAGGCGGTTTTTGAGGTGATTCCAATTAAGGAAGCGGTTCGCGATATGATTATCAATAAAGCACCTGCTGCTGTGATTAAAAAAGCGATTGCCGAGACACCGGGTTTTGTTTCCCTCAAGGCGCAGGTTGCCAAGAAAGTACTCGCCGGTATCACATCCTATGATGAGCTGCTTAGGGTGGCCAGTTAAATAAATTTTTAGAAAACAAAACAGTATAGGGGTGAAGCCGCATCCTTTGGGTATGTCTGTATGGGGATGAACATTCACCCCTATTGTTTTATCAGGTTAACGCGAACACAATAGTCAGCCTGCCCGCCAGGTGAGCTGGTGGGTTTTTAGTGAAAGATTCACCGGGATTTTTTAAGTATGCGGCATTTTGCAAAGGGAACACTGTGAAATCAAAAAAATGGATTTACCCTATACCGGTCGCGGAAGATGCACTTAAGGAATTTACTGAAGAATTAAATGTGCTCCCTGTGACAGCAGCCGTCTTGCATCAAAGGGGATTGCGCGGAGATGCTGCCAAACAATTTATCCGTCCGGCAGGCTTGCGGTTGTGTGATTTTCGTGATTTGCCTGGAACGCAAACAGCCGGATCACGGATCGCACATGCGATTAGAAATGGTGAAAAGATCGCCGTTTTTGGCGATTACGATGTAGACGGCATAACATCTTCAGCACTCATGGGGGAATTTATCCGGAGTCGTGGCGGGGAGTGTAAAATTTTTCTACCCAACCGGCTTGAAGATGGATACGGCTTGAACCGGCGTGCAATTGAACAGGCAGCCGAAAATGGCGTTCGTTTGTTGATCACGGTTGATTGCGGTATTACCGGATATGAAGAAGTCGCGATGGCGCGGCGAATGGATATTGATACCATTATTACCGATCACCATGAACCGCCCGAAAAATTACCTGATGCCAATGTGATTGTGAATCCTAAATTGGACGGACCTGAAGAACTTACGGTATTGGCCGGTGTGGGAGTGACACTTCAGGTGGTGCGGGCCACGGCGCATGCATTGGGTGAAAAAGACCCGGAGCAATTGCGGCGTCACCTGGATTTGGTGGCATTGGGAACGGTTGCGGATGTTGTCCCCTTATTTGGTGAGAATCGTTCTTTGACACGGGCAGGATTGGCTGTGATAAATCGCGGGACGCGATTGGGTTTGCAGGCACTGCTGCGTGTGTCAGGGCTGGAATCGGGTGCAATACGCTCGCAAGACCTTGCTTTTCGTGTTGCACCGCGGATAAACGCGGTTGGTCGTCTTGGGGATGCGCAGGTGGCACTCGACTTATTGATGGCAGAAGATGCCAATGAGGCGGATCGGTTGGCCCGGATACTCAATGAACAAAACACCAAGCGGCAGGGAATTGAAAAACAGGTTCTGCACGAAGCTGAAGCGAAGTTGCAGGCGATGACGGCAGTGCCGGAGGTTATTGTTCTCTCGGATGCCCGCTGGCCGATTGGGGTTGTGGGGTTGGCGGCGTCCCGGTTAAGTGAAAGGTATTACCGTCCCTGTTTTGTGCTTTCGGAACAAAATGGATTTGCCAAGGGATCAGGGCGGAGTATTGCCGGATTTTCACTCTATGCCGCGCTGGATGCCGTGTCTCCGATTTTGGAAAAGTGGGGCGGCCATGAAATGGCGGCCGGTGTAACTCTGGCCAAGGAAAAACTTCCTGAATTTTTCGACAAATTACAGCGCTTGGCATCGGAACAACTCTCGGAGGATGCGAAAGAGCAGGTTTTATATATTGACGCGGTTTTACCCCTGGCGGAGATTGATGACAGATTGTTGAATGAATTTGGGAAATTGGAGCCTTTTGGTTATAAGAACACCCGCCCCTTGCTGGTGCTGGAGAATTGCCGTATTTGTCTTCCGCCGCGTGTGGTGGGAGAACGGCATTTGAAAATGAAAATTACGGATGACCAAAATAATTTTTTGGATGTCATCGGATTTGGATTGGGCGAGAGGGTTCAGGAAATAAATATAAATAATTTTATTGATATTGCCGGCCATGCGTCGGAAAATGTCTGGAATAATACTCGTATACTACAAATTGAGATGAAAGATTTTCAGAAGACTGACACCATTGCGGATCATTCGTGAATCGCATTAAGAGGGGGTATTTAATGTCAAAGATATTTATTTATGATACAACACTGCGTGATGGGTCGCAGGCTGAGGAAATTGAGTTTTCTTTGGAAGATAAGCTGGCCATCGCCCGATTGTTGGATGAGATGGGTGTTGCGTACATTGAAGGCGGCTATCCGGCACCTTCCAATACCAAAGATCTGGCTTTTTACCGGCAGATGCGCAAGCAACCCTTAAAAAATGCTACCTTGGTGGCTTTCGGAAGTACGCGTCGCGCAAAATACAAAGTAGCACAAGATCCGGCGATACAGGTATTGTTGGATACCGGCGCCCCGGCGGTTGCCATTGTGGGGAAAACCTGGGACTTGCATGTTCAGGAAGTTCTCCGGATTTCATCGGAAGAAAATTTGCGCATGATACGTGACAGCGTTGCTTATCTTAAGTTAAAGAAAAAAGAGGTTTTGTTTGATGCGGAGCATTTTTATGATGCCTATTTGGCCAACCCCGATTATGCAATGAAGGTTTTGGAGGCGGCAGCGAGCAATGGTGCCGACTGGTTGGTTTTGTGTGATACCAATGGTGGAACCATGTCGGAAAAACTGGAGACTATTACGACAGAGGTCAGACGGAGTTTCGATACACCCGTTGGCATTCATGCGCATAATGATACGGAATTGGCAGTGGCCAACAGTATGGCGGCAGTGCGTTCGGGCGCGGCCATGGTTCAAGGGACGATGAATGGCTATGGTGAACGCTGCGGAAATGCCAATCTTTGTTCGTTGATTCCGAATTTACAAATAAAAATGAAGAAGCAGTGTATCGCCCATAAAAAGCTCCGGGGATTGAATACGGTTGCCCGTACGGTTGCGGAGATTGCCAATGTGCCGATGCGGGAGAACAGCGCCTATGTTGGTTTGAATGCTTTTGCCCATAAAGGCGGTTTGCATGTTGATGCAGTACGCAAGACACCGGTTTCCTATGAACATGTTCCGCCGGAATCAGTGGGGAATGAACGCAGAATTATCATGTCGGAGCAATCCGGTGTCGCATCCGTTATTTTCAAAGCACAAGCGATGGGGCTTGAATTAAAATCCGGTTCTGATGAAGCGAAAAAAATTATCGAGAGTGTTAAAAAACTGGAGCATTTGGGATATAAATTTGAAGGGGCTGACGGAAGTTTCCGGCTTTTGGCGGAACGGAGCCTCAAAGAGCGACGGTCTTTCTATGATTTGGACGGATTTCGGGTCATTGTGGAAAATTGTAGAGGGGCGCTTGTTTCTGAGGCGACGATCAAGCTGAGTATTAAAGGTAAATTGGTACATACCGCTGCGGAAGGGGATGGACCGGTGAATGCAATGGATAATGCCCTGAGAAAAGCGCTGGAGCCTTTTTATCCCAATCTAAGGAAAATGCATTTGGTGGATTTTAAGGTCAGGGTCCTGGGGTCTAAAACCGGAACTGCGGCAAGGGTCCGGGTATTTATCGAAAGTCAGGATGAAAAATCAGCCTGGGGTACGGTGGGTGTATCAACGAATATTATTGAAGCGTCCTGGGAAGCACTCGTGGATGCCTTTGAATATAAATTGCACAGTGACAGAAAATGGCGATAATCAAACAACCGCAGCATAAATTTTCTATTGGTATTTTTGATTCCGGTGTTGGCGGGCTCACGGTCGTTAAGGCGATTCGAAAAAAACTCCCCAAAGAAGACCTGATTTATTTAGGGGATACCGCACGAACGCCCTATGGCAGCAAAGCCGGTGAAACAGTGGTGCGTTTCACCCGGCAATGTATTCGTTATCTCATGCAACACAAAATTAAAGCACTTGTGGTTGCGTGTAACACGGCATCGGCATATACCTTGCCTATGTTGCGCCGGAATTTTAAAATACCGATTATCGGGGTTATTCAGCCGGGGGCACATGCAGCGGTGGCATCCTGCATACAGGGACCCATCGGCGTCATTGGCACAAAAGCAACTGTAAAATCCAATGCATACACAGAATCGATTCAGCGACTCAATCATAAATGCCGGGTTGTCAGCCAATCCTGTCCTTTATTAGTGCCTTTGGTGGAGGAAGGCTGGTTGGATGGGCCAATACCTAAAAACATCATTAAAACCTATCTTTCCCCCATGCTTCGGAAGGAAATACGCAGTTTGATATTGGGTTGCACACATTATCCGGCTTTGAAACCTGTCCTGCAGAAGGTATGTGGAAAAAGGGTCCGGATTATTGATTCAGCGGAAGAAGTGGCCAAGGCATTGGAAATCATTCTCGATGCAAAAGGTCTTAGAAATATGCGGGAAACGTCAGGCAAACAGAAATACCTGGTGACGGATATCCCGGAGCAGTTTATCCGGGTGGGCAGTACTATTTTGGGTCGTCCCATCAGCAATGTCCAGCGTATTGCCGTACTGGAGGAGTGATAGACAATGTATGATATTGTGATTGAAACGGAAATTTCAGCTGCGCATCAATTGCGTGAGTATTGCGGGAAATGTGAAAATCTCCATGGCCACAATTGGAAAGTTCGGCTGGAAGTAAGCTGTGAGATTTTGGATAAACTTGGCATGGGTATCGACTTCACGGATTTAAAAAAAGTGCTCAATGAAGTATTGGCGCGATATGATCATGCCATGCTCAATGACTTAGAGGCTTTTCAAAAAATTAATCCAACCTCGGAAAATCTTGCAAATGTGATTTATCAGCAGTGTGTTCACGCCATCAAGACCTATCCGGTCAAGATGAAGTCGGTTTCCGTCTGGGAATCAACCAAGGCATTTGTCCGTTACTATGAATAAGCAGGTTGGCTATCTTTTTGAGCTGTTTGTCAGCTATCAAGGGGAAGGGCCGTGGGTAGGAAAAAGACAGTTGTTTATTCGGCTGGCAGGATGCTCACGCAGCTGCGCTTATTGTGATACCCAAAAGTCCTGGAAAGCCCGACCAGCCCACTGGACGCTATACCCGGGAAACGAGCAGGTACTCCGGCGAGCTAATCCTGTGCGTGTTATGGATATTATTCAGGTAATCCGAAAAATTCGAAAAGATAATGGGCAGTTTGATTGCATTGCGATTACCGGCGGGGAACCGCTTGAACAGCGGGATTTTGTCACAGGACTCGCAGTTGGATTGAGAAAAAACTTTAAAAACTTAAAAATATTATTGGAAACAAACGGTTTAGAAAACATTGTCGATAATGAATTGATCACTGCTATTGATTATTTTTCTTTGGATTTTAAAATTAAATCAGCCAGCCGGATAAAAGCAAAGCCTGATATCACCGCTAAAATTTTGAGTCGTTTGAAAGGGAAAAAAGGCTGTATCAAGGTTATTATCAATGAAAAAACCCGTTCGCAGGAATTGATGACGCTGGCCCGGCTTGTGAAAAAACGCCAGCCAAAATGGGAAATAATCATTCAGCCCGCATCCGGGAGTATGAGGAATAAACAGTTAATGTATGAAAAATCTGATAAAATTATCCAGGCAATGCTGCCAATTCATTCTCAGATTAGATTGTTGCCGCAGATGCACCGGTATTTTGGAATGAAGTAGGTTGGAATTCATGATGGATTATTCAAAAAAAGAGCTTATTGGTATTACATCGACCGTGCCGGTTGAGATTATTTATGCGGGTAATTGTACCCCCGTTGATTTAAATAATGCTTTTATCACGGATTTTCATCCGCAAATACTTGTTGATGAGGCTGAACGCATCGGGCTGCCGCGCAATACGTGCACCTGGATCAAAGGGATTTATAGCGTCATACGCAATTCATTCATCCATACCGTGATCGGCGTGGTACAGGGCGATTGTACGCATATGATCAGTATGCTGGAATCTTTGTTGCCGCATGGCGTGGAATTTATACCCTTTTCTTTTCCGTATGAGAAAAGCCGGCAATTGCTTCGTTGGGAAATGCAGAAGATCATGGATTATTTTGGGGTGCAGTGGGATGTGGTTGCTGAGACAAAAAATAAGTTGGATGGAATTCGCGTACTGGCGCATAAAATTGATCGTATGACCTGGGAGGAAAATTTGGTCTCCAGTGCGGATAATTTTTACGCTCTGGTTAATTGCTCGGATTTTTTGGGAGATCCGGAAAATTTTCAAAAAAAACTTGAGACGATTTTACAGAGATCTGTCACGCCGTATTCGCGCAAAGAATTGCGGCTGGGGTTGGTGGGTGTGCCGACGGTGTATACCGATTTTTATGAGTATCTTGAAGCAAGGGATGTGCGCGTTGTTTTTCACGAAGTGGCGCGTCAGTTTGCCATGCCGGATTATGGCAAGGACTTATTGGATCAAAATCTTTCTTATACCTATCCCTATAGTTTTTACGGACGGATACACGATATACAAGAACAGACCCATTTGCGGAATTTGGACGGCTATGTTCATTATGTGCAGTCATTTTGTCATCATCAAGTGGAAGACCTGGGGATGCGCAAACACTTAAATTTGCCTATTCTAACGCTGGAAGGGGACCGGGTCGGTCCGCTGGACGGCCGTGCCAAGACAAGATTGGACACGTTTATTCAAATGCTTTGGCAGAAGAAAGGCCGTCGAGATGAAGCGCTTAGGCATTGATATCGGGTCGCGCAAAGTGAAATTTGCTCTGCAAACAGATAATGCCGAGCCGGAACTTTGGGATATGGCGACACCTGTTTTGTATCACAAATATTTACAGCGTCATGCAAACGACGGGCATACGCTGGATCTTATGCGTCTTGGCTTAGGCGAGGTTGATGTGGTTGCGGCCACGGGTTATGGTCGGAACAACGTGAAGCTTCATGATGTTTTTGTAGTGAGCGAAATGTTGGCCCATGCCGAAGGGGCGTTGCGCACCGGGAAAAATAATTTTCTCATGTTGGATGTCGGTGGTCAGGATACAAAAGCGGTACTGGTCACAGACGGTATGGTGGAAGATTTTTCAGTCAATGACAAATGCGCAGCCGGCAGCGGCCGGTATTTGGAGAATATGGCAAGTGTCATGGGGGTTGAACTGGAAGATCTTTTTAAATATTATACGGAACCGGCTGATCTTTCCACGACCTGCGCCGTGTACGCTGAATCGGAGATTATCGGCAAGCTCGCAGACGGTATTACGATTGAACAGTTGTGTGCCGGTGTTAATCACTCGATGTTTTTAAGAATTCGGCCGATGTTGGAACGGTGGCCGGTCAAAGATCTGGTTTTTGTGGGTGGCGGCGCAAAAAATGCAGCCATCGTCTATTTTTTAGAAGAGGCAGGCTATGAGGTAACAATTCCGGAATACCCGGAATTTAATGGTGCTTTAGGATGCCTGACCATGCTGGATAAGGAGAGAAAATAATGAGATTAGAAGGACGAAAAGCAGATGCGTTGAGAACCATCAAGATCACGCGTCATTACCTTAAGGATGTTGAAGGCGCGGTCCTTATTGAGGCAGGTCATACCAAGGTGATTTGTACTGCCACCGTTCAGGAGGATGTTCCGCCTTTTTTAAGAGGGAAAGGTCAAGGCTGGGTAACCGCAGAATATGGTATGCTGCCGCGATCTTCTTCCAGCCGGATTCAACGTGAGGCCGGTAGAAGTAAAAGCGGCAGAACACAGGAGATACAACGCCTGATTGGCCGGTCTTTACGTGCGGTGGTTGATCTGGAAAAGCTTGGAGAAAGAACCATTATTCTTGATTGTGATGTGATTCAGGCAGACGGGGGCACACGTACCGCCGCGATTACAGGCGCGTATATTGCATTGGCGGATGCGTGTCAGGCAGCCCAGGAAAAGAAGGGACTTGCAGCTTGGCCTTTGAAGGACCATGTTGCCGCTGTCTCAATCGGAGTGGTGGGTCAGGACATCCTGCTGGATCTTAACTATGCGGAAGACAGCACGGCGGAAGTGGATATGAATGTGATTATGACCGGCAGCGGTCATTTGATTGAGGTTCAGGGTACAGCTGAAAAAGATCCGTTTTCAAGAGAGCAAATGAATGGTATGCTGGATATGGCTGCCAAAGGAATTGGGGAGTTGGTTGAAAAACAAAAAGGGGCGCTTTCATTATGAGTGAAAGAAAAAAAATAGTCTTAGTCGTTGCAACGCGTAATCAACATAAGCTTTCGGAGATAAAAAAAATAGTGCGCGGTTCCGGTATTTCCGTCAAGCCGCTTTCAGAGTTTTCCGGATTATCGGAAGTGGTGGAGAATGGGAAAACACTGGAAATTAATGCCATAAAAAAAGCGCAGACAGTCACGCGTGCGCTAAAGCTGCCGGTGTTGGCGGATGATTCCGGGCTGTTTGTTCCGGCGCTGGATGGAGAACCCGGTGTGAAATCCGCCAGGTATGCGGGGCCGTCGTGTGATTATGCTGCGAATAATAAAAAACTATTGAAGCGCATGAAACACCTGGAAGGCAAGGACCGCTGTGCCTATTTTGCAACCACCATGGTTTTGGCCAAACCGGACGGCACCCTGGAAGCCAGGACTGGGAAAATTTGGGGACAGATTCTCGAAACACCGATTGGGAAAAATGGTTTTGGTTATGATCCGGTTTTTCAACCGTGGGGGCAGGAAAAAACGTTTGCCCAAATGTCTGCAGCTCAGAAAAATCTTATCAGCCATCGCGCACTGGCGATGCAGAAAATTTCTCCGGTGATACGCAGAAAAATGCAGTAGTCAGCTGGGTCTGAGAAATACCATCTTCGCGGCAACCGGGAGAAAAAGAGTATTTTCAAATTTTCCATCCATCCGGCTTCAATTGATTTTTCTTGATAAATTTAACTAAAAAGTATAAAACAATAATCCTTTAATTTGGTGATATCGGGGTGTAGCGCAGTGGCTAGCGCACCTGCTTTGGGAGCAGGGGGCCGTCAGTTCAAGTCTGACCACCCCGACCAAATTTTCCGTAGAACGAAAAATTTGGTCGAGAGTAATTGAGCAAATGGAGAAATTGAAAAGCTCAATTACGGTCTGCTGATCCGCTGTTCAGCTGATCTTGGTTGGTTTTTTTTGAGCAGCAGAGCCGCTCCGCTACCGCGTCGCATGTCCCAGTAGCTCAGCTGGAAATTGCATGACCTGATAGGAACCGCCTTCGGCGATTATTGTAAAGCAGGTTAGAGCAACGGATTTCTAATCCGTCGGTCGCAGAGCTTCGCGTCTGGCGCGAAGCAGAGTAATTGAGCAAATGGAGAAATTGAAAAGCTTAATTACGGTCTGCTGATCCGCTGTTCAGCTGATCTTGGTTAATTCTTTCTCGAACAGCAGAGCAGTTGAATAGCAGAGCCGCTCCGCTACCGCGTCGCATGTCCCAGTAGCTCAGCTGGATAGAGCAACGGATTTCTAATCCGTCGGTCGCAGGTTCGAATCCTGCCTGGGATACCAAACTAAGAAAAGGGACAAGTGTTTAGTATTTGTCCCTTTTCTTAGTTTGATTAGCATATTGCAGGATTCGAAGCGAACAGCCGCCGAGCGAATAGCGAGGGAGAGCCCTCCGGGCGTCAGGCTGTGAGGTGAGGCTACGCAACGAGCTCTGCGAGTGTAGTGGCCGAATCCTGCCTGGGATACCAGAAATAGCAAAGCTCCCTTTTTGGAGGGGGCTGGGTTTTACTACTCCACAAGTGTTGCGTTAAATTACCGGAACTACCTAAACATAATAATTGGGATTATTGAGGACAGAAGAGATGAAATCAAACAGAGCTGGAAAGCACATTTCAAAAATTGAAGTACTAAACATTTCGAGAAATGGTTTTTGGATAATGGTTTCTGAAAAGGAGTATTTTTTGCCCTTTAAGTATTTCCCGTGGTTTAAAAATGCCCGAATTTCTGAAATTCTTTCAATTCAAGCTACTTCGCCCAGGCATCTTTATTGGCCGAAATTAGATGTTGATTTGGGAATTGATACGATAGAGCATCCGGAGAAGTATCCTTTGGTGGATTCTGGAATGAAGATGAGTGCTTAAGCTGTATTGCACGACATTAGAAACCATACCTTTACGGAATAAGCCCGGTTGACGCGTAAATCCACCCCTGACCCTTAAAAAATCCATTCGTTGAATTTTCTTGTCCGGTTGGCGTATAATAACCGGCAAGCTACAATGATGAACCACTCTGACACAACGAGGTCATACGTATTATGGAAAATGATCCTTTATGGTATAAAGACGCGATTCTTTATGAGCTGCATGTCAAAGCTTTTTGCGACAGCAATGGTGACGGCATCGGTGATTTTAAAGGGTTGGTGGAAAAACTTGATTACCTTCAGGAATTGGGAATCAACTGTATTTGGCTGCTGCCTTTTTATGAGTCGCCATTGAAGGATGATGGCTACGACATTTCCGACTATCGCTCGATTCTGCCGGAATACGGCACAATGAAAGATTTTAAGCGTTTTGTAAGAGAAGCTCACAAGCGCGATATTCGCGTATTGCTTGAACTGGTCATCAATCATACCTCGGATCAGCATGTGTGGTTTCAGGAAGCCCGGTTGTCCAAAAAATCCAAGAAACGTGATTTTTATGTATGGAACGATGAGCCGCTGAAAAAATACAAGGATGCCAGGATTATTTTTATGGATTCAGAGAATTCCAATTGGGCCTGGGATGCACATTCAAAGCAATATTACTGGCACCGTTTTTTCAGTCATCAGCCTGATCTGAATTATGATAATCCGATTGTTTGCCGCACCATGCTGAATATTCTTTCCTTCTGGCTTAATACCGGGGTGGATGGGTTTCGACTGGATGCGGTACCGTACCTTTTTGAACGGGATGGTACCAATTGTGAGAATCTTCCTGAGACCCACGAGTATTTGAAATCATTGCGGCAACATTTGGATAGAAAATATAAGAATAAAGTTTTATTGGCCGAGGCCAATCAGTGGCCGGAAGATGTGCGTCCCTATTTTGGCGAGGGGGATGAATGTAATATGGCATTTCATTTCCCATTGATGCCCCGGATATTTATGGCATTGCGCAAAGAGGACAGTCAACCGATTGTGGAGATTATGGGTAAGACGCCTGCTATTCCGGAAAACTGTCAGTGGGCGATTTTTTTGCGCAATCATGATGAATTAACCCTGGAAATGGTCACGGACGATGAACGTGATTATATGTATACTGAATACGCCAAGCATCCCAAGGCCAAACTTAATTTGGGGATACGGCACCGGCTGGCTCCGTTGATGAATAAAGGCCGGCGTCAGATTGAACTCTTGCACAGCATTTTATTTACCATGCCCGGCAGCCCGATTATTTATTACGGGGACGAACTCGGCATGGGCGACAATGTCTATCTGGGTGATCGGAACGGCGTACGCACACCTATGCAGTGGACCGGGGATAGGAATGCAGGTTTTTCCAAGGCGGACACGGCGCAGCTTTATGCACCGCCGATTGTCGATCCGGTGTACGGGTATCAGGCAATCAATGTTGAGGCACAGCAAAGAACGCCGACCTCGCTTTTGAATTGGATGAAAATATTTATCAGCACCCGGAAAAGGCATAAAGCGTTTGGTCGGGGCAGTCTTGAGTTTTTAAAACTTAACAATAATAAAGTATTGGCCTATTTTCGGGAATATCAGGATGAGGTTTTGTTAATCCTTAATAATCTTTCCCGGTATTCCCAGCCGGCGGAAATGGACCTGAGTAAGTATAAAGGGTATACACCGGTTTCGTTGATCGGGAATGTCCGTTTTCCGAAAATCGGTGATTTGCCGTATTTTATTACTTTCGGTCCGCACACATTTTATTGGTTCCGTCTGGAAGAACCGGCAATACAAAAGGAAGCGGATGCACCTACGGTGGCGAAGAACGAGTCTGCGCCTGCCGACAAAGCCATTGCGACTGCGACCCAGGCAGTTGAAGCTGCGCAAGAGGTCATTGCCAGCATGAGGAAATCAAAGGGTGGCGTGAGAAAAGAAAGAAGGAAAAAACTGAGGACACCTCAATCAGAACCGGCGGCAGAAGATGTCATAACAAAAGTCGCGGAGGCGGCGACCAAAGTGGTGGAAGCCGCCACCCATGTTGTACAGGCGACACAGGAAACAGCGGTGGTGATCAAAGAAAAGTCAGGGCCGGACAAAGAGCAAAAGTAGGCATAGAAAAAACAATTTTTTTAGGCAGTGGCCATGGCGCCAGCCTTGCCGGATCAGATACGTTTTTTTTGTTTTGGCCGTTTTTTTGCAGCACCGGTTGTACTGGAAATCGTTTAGAAGAATTATTTTACGCCCTAGGCGGATGTCAATTATGGGCAGGCAAAAGCGGAGCTGGTTTGCTTCGCTAAGAGTTCAACAATACCAGTGAAATTGTATATCTTGCATATTCCGCAGTGTTTCTGAAATACTGACAATCTTCCGGCTGGTTCAATGATACAAAAGTTTGCATAATTGAAGTCGACAGGGGCCGGTTTGCGTGGTACTCATATTGGATTGGAAATTCTGCCGGGAGATGGAACGTTAAGCTGTGTTCTGGTTCTATCTGTATTATTTTGTAGGTAGGCCTGCCGGGTGATTTGAATAATTGATTAATTTGTGGATGAGTTTTTAGAAAGAAGGGGAGTTGTTATGAAAAGTTTAGGAATATGTTTGGGTGCTTCTACAGTTAGTGCTGTGGTACTGGAGAAAAATGAGAAAGGCATTACTGTTTTAGATTATAAACGCGCTTCTCATGAGGGTAATCCCAAAGGAACATTGAAAAAACTGCTGGAGAGTAATGTGTGGCAAGTTGACCATGTTGCAGTAACCGGACGAAAATTTCGTCATATTTTGAAAATGCCTTCAATTACAGAACCGGAAGCAGTGGAAGTGGCATTGGGTTATGTTTGGAAGGACAAAAAATTACCTGAAGCGGTCATATCGGCAGGCGGCGAAACCTTTATGGTTTATCTACTGGATACTGAAGGCAAAATCCATAATGTGACGACCGGCAATAAATGCGCATCCGGTACCGGTGAGTTTTTTTTGCAGCAAATTAAACGCATGGATTTAACCATTGAAGACGCTATTGAAAAAGGCAAACAAGGTAAGGCCTATTCAGTGAGCGGGCGGTGTTCGGTTTTTTGTAAAAGTGATTGTACGCATGCGTTGAATAAAGGTGTGCCGATTACAGATATAACCGCAGGTTTGTGTAAAATGATTTCCAGTAAAATTCATGAGCTTCTACTGAAGGAAAAAATAAAAAATATCATGGTGATTGGCGGTACCTCGAAAAATGAAGTGGTGATGGATTATCTGCGTGCAGAAGTCGATACCTTGATAATCCCTGAAGAAGCTGCTTATTTTGAAGCATTGGGAACAGCCCTCTGGGGATTTGATAATAAAGATACTGTTCCGGCTAAATGGGATGAAATATTTGAGGAATTTACAACCAGTTTTAATTTTTTACCTTCCTTCAAATCTTCACAAGACAAAGTGGTTTTTAAAGAAGCATCACGGATTTCTTTAAATGAAGGTGATGAATGTGTTGTTGGATTGGATGTTGGATCAACCACAACTAAGGCGGTGGTTGTGCGGACAAAAGATCATGGGATTGCAGCTTCCATCTATCTGCGCACGAATGGCGATCCTATTCAAGCATCACGCAATTGTTATAAAGCGTTGCTGGAACAAATTGGTGATATCAAAATCAATGTGATTGGATTGGGTACAACAGGTTCCGGCAGACAAATCGCAGGATTACATGCTTTAACCGATGGAATTATTAATGAAATTATTGCTCATGCCAGAGCAGCCTCTTTCTATGATCCGGAAGTGGATACTATTTTTGAAATCGGCGGGCAGGACGCTAAATATACTTATTTAACCAATTCTGTACCATCGGATTATGCCATGAATGAAGCATGCTCTGCAGGAACCGGCTCGTTTTTAGAAGAAGCGGCGTTCGAGTCATTGTCCGTGGATGTCAAAGATATTGGCGATATCGCTATGCAGGCAGAAGAGATACCGAACTTCAGCGACCAGTGTGCTGCATTTATTTCCAGTGACATTAAAACCGCTTTTCAGGAAGGCGTGAGTCGGGAATCGGTGATCGCCGGATTGGTTCATTCCATTTGTTTGAATTATGATAATCGTGTCAAGGGACACCGTCCGGTTGGTAAAAAAGTATTTATGCAGGGTGGTGTCTGCTACAACAAAGCAGTACCCATTGCTATGGCGGCATTAATTGGAAAAAATATTATTGTGCCGCCGGATCCGGGATTAATGGGTGCATTTGGTGTGGCTTTGGAAGTTCAGGCACAGATTGAGCTGGGTTTTTTAGAGAAAGGCTTTTTTGATTTAACGATTCTAAAAGACCGCATAGTTGAATATAAAGATAGTTTTACTTGTGGCGGCGGCCGGGAAAAGTGTGATCGCGCCTGTTCTATTAACCGCATAAAGATAGAAGATCAAATATATCCATTTGGCGGTGCCTGCAATATGTATTATAATTTGCGCCACAAAATTAATGTCAGTTCAAAAAAATTCGATCTGATTGAGTATCGCAATCATCTCTATTTTAATAAGTATGCGCCTGTGCAGGAAAATCTTGCCTCTGATGCCCCTTCTGTAGGTATTAATAAAACCTTTCATCAGCACTCGGTCTTTCCGCTTTTTTATCATTACTTCAATCAACTCGGGGTCAAGATCCATTTGTCCGACAGAGTTTGTGATGAAGGTGTTGATCGTAAAGAAACCTCGTTTTGTTTTCCCTGTGAGCTGGCACTCGGATTATTTCATGATTTATTGGAAAAAAAACCGGATTATATTTTTATGCCTCACTTAGAAGAAATGTATGTAAATGATAAAGAAAATCCGCGGAAAGAATTTCACTGCACATGTATTTTTATTCAAGGGGAAGCGTTTTTCTTGATGGAAGGATTCAAAGACCGCAAGACGGAATTTAAATCCAAGATGATCTCGCCAACACTTAATTTTTCAAAAGGCTTTGAGAGTGAACAGGATGTTTTTGGAAAAATGGCACAGAAGTTTGGCAAAACTTATGAAGAAGGTATTGCGGCATTTAAATTTGGTATTATGCAGCAGAAGGCATTTTGGAAGGAATGCAAAGAGGCATGCAATGAAGTGTTAAAAGAGATAGAAAAAGATAAGGAAAAAATCGGTATTGTAATTATAGGCAGACCGTATAATTCTTTTGCTAAAGAAGCGAACAAAGGCATACCTTATAAGTATGCATCACGTGGTATTTATGTAATTCCCCATGATATGCTTCCCTGGGAAGAAATAGAAGATGATCCTGATATGTTCTGGGAAATGGGACATCGGCTTATGAAGGCGACAAAGTTTGTTAAGCAGCATCCGCAACTATTTGCCACGTATATTATGAATTTTTTATGCGCGATTGATTCCATCTTAATTACCTATTTTAGGGATATCATGGGTGTTAAACCATCGTTGACACTTGAATTGGATGGCCATACCGCTGATGCCGGGATTAATACCCGAATAGAAGCTTTTCTTGATATCATAAGAAATTATAAAAAAATGAGTGCTGATTTGAAGGATATTGATTATTCAGAATATAAACCTTCGCATATGGAAAAAATCGGCAGTGATTTGTATATGATTAATTCGAGAAAAGAAAAATATGCGATTACAGATCCGCGTGTAAAACTTATTCTACCCAATATGGGTGATGCGACCACGCGGTTGCTGGCGGCCGCGTTTGTGAGTTGTGGAATCAATGCAGAACCGCTGCCGGTACCGGATATGCAAGTACTGAAGTACGGCCGTGCCAATACGACGTGTAAAGAGTGTTTGCCTATGTTGCTGTGTATCGGCTCTTTTTTGAAGTATCTTTTACATGCAAGACCTAAAGGGGAAAATATAATTTTATTTGTTCCGGCTGCTGCCGGCTATTGCCGCTTGGGTCAGTATCGTATTTTTATTCGCGATATGTTGAAAAAACTGAATATTCGTGATGTGAGCATTTTATCATTGGAAAACGAGAGTAGTTATGCCGGTCTGGGAGCGAATTTTAAGCTTGCGGCCTGGAAAGCAGTTGTGATGGGTGATGTCCTTAAAGATATCAATAATTCCATACGGGCCATGGCCCAAGATCCGGAAGCTGGACAGAAAATCTATGACGAGGAACTTGACCGCATTGTCGGGATTGTTAAAAATAAAGGCAAGCATTTATATAGGACCTTGAGTAATTCAGCCCGGCGTTTTGCGAAGATTTCGCGTAAGTTTGAATTGTTGGAAGCGAATTTTGTTGCTATTGTAGGCGAAATTTTTGTGCGGCGTGATCGTTTTTCGCGGCAAGGATTGATTGGCCGGTTGGCAAAAGATGGTTTTGTTGTTCGTGTCGCGCACTTGTCGGAATGGATGTACTACATGGATTATATGATTAAACACGGGATGTTTCAGACGAACCATACCTGGCGCGAAAAAATGGAGATGAAAATCAGTAATATGTTTCAACAACATATAGAAAAAAAATTAAAAAGAATATTTATTAAATCCGGATTACTGGAAATCAGTTATGTGGATCTCGATAAAACGATTGCGCATTCCACACATATTTTGCCTCGGGAACTCAAAGGTGAGCCGGGGATGATTATTGGTATGGCACTTGATGAGTCAGCGCATAAATATGCCGGTATTATCAATATTGGCCCTTTTGGGTGTATGCCGGTGAGGTACATTGAATCAACCTTGACACCATCCATGACAATTGGAGGGAAAAAAGAGGGTTTGGAAGAGGCTGGGGTGGAACTTGATTTGTCAGGGTTTAAAGATACGGATGTACTGCCTTTCCTGACTTTGGAAACAGACGGTAATCCATTTCCGCAAATTATTGAAGCGCGCATTGAAACTTTTTGTTTGCAAGCCAAACGGATGGGAGAGAAGATAAAAGAAGAAAAAAAATTCAAGCGGCTGGCACACACACATTGATGGCGGCTGTCTGTTTAAATCATTAGATCATCCAATTCCAGCCGATGGAGGTCTCGGGATGCAGGATGCCAGACAGAGGTGTCCTTGATCGCGTTGATGCGTTTTTGGATCTGGTGTGAGAGGACGGTGTTCTGCTTTTTTTCGTAGAGCAGACCCAACTGCTCAAGTGGGATAAGCAGCATGGCATTGTTTTTGCCATAAACTTTTTCAAAAATTTCCAGAGATTTGGCCAAAGCATTCTCTGCGGCAATGAAATTATTTTGAAAAATATAGAGATCCGTTATTTTGATCAGCTGCCCGGCATAAAGGGCATTGTCCTCACCGATTGCCCGGCGGGTGATTTCCAGGGCTTGTTTGATCTGATAGTCTGCATCATGAAATTTTCCCTGAGAAAAATAAATTTTTCCCAATTGACATGCAGAGGCTGCGGTGGCGGTGTGCGCAGTACCGAAATATTTTTCATTGACAACGTACGCATGCGCGGTCAGATACTCGGCCTGGAGCAGGTGTTTTTGTATGAATTTAAGCGCGCCCAGTTTGAGGAAAACGGAGGAAACCAGTGGGTTTTCAAGCCCCAGCGTTTGTTCGGCGATTTTTTTTGCCTGCTCATAAAATTTTTCAGCTTGATCCAACTTGAGCAGGTCCCTATAAAAATCACCCATACGTTCCAGGAAGAAACAGGTATACATGTTGTAGCCCTTTGAGGATTTCACCGCCAAATTGAGTGCTTCGATATGGAATTTTTCTGCCTGATCATAGCGGCAATAGGCTTGGTTGATGACCCCCAGGTTGCTGTAGATAAGCGCGAGGGTACCTAGGATGACAGGATGTTTTAAGTTTTTGGGATATTTCTCCAGTATTAAAAGACAGTTGTTGGCAATGGGGCGGGCTTGGTCATAGCGGCCCTGATAAATATAATTTGAAACCAGGTTGTTCATCATAAACAGGACAAAGAGATGGTCTTCGCCGAATTGTGATTGATAGAGACGTAATAAATTGTTGGCAAGTGTGAAAGCACTTTTGTGGTCGCCGGTTTTTAATTTGAATTCCAGCAAGTCTGATTGCAACGCTATGGTGAAATGGTTTTCCTGACCCAGTTTCATGCGTGCCAAACGGACGGTGTTTTCAGCCAGCCGGATACCGGGAACAAAACGGCCCTGGAAATAAATGTGTTGGTAATCTTGACGCAGCAGGCCCAGTTCGCGGGAGCGGATATCCGGTGCAAACCAGGACAAAACCCAAGAGGAAATATTAGCGCGTCTGATTTGCGTATCAAAAAGATGGATGTTGAAGAGCGACGGGAGCAGCAGGGTGACTGCCAGCATGGCAACCAGCAGGATGAAAGGTGCAGGCCATTTGACATTGCCGCGTTTTTTCAAGGCGGTGAAGCGGTCGGTTTTTTCCCGGTCTGCAAGGGCGCGCGCTTTATGAAATGCCGATAGATAGACAAGGTTGGCAATCAGTCCGGAGAAAAGCATAAGCTCAATGCTAAAGGTGAAATAGAGGGGATTGGTGGTAAAGAAAAAATCGAAAATGAGATAACCCAACGCCAGAACAAGGCTCCAGCCGTACTGTTTACGATAAGCAAACCAAAGCGGCCCGGCAATGAAGGCGCCCCAGTTCCATACCCCCAATCCGCGGGTGAAATTCCATTTGTATAAAAAATAGCGGCTATTGTGAACTGTGAAAGTTGTGATCTCGGATTCATTCAAGAGGTCTTTTTTAGCGGGAGTTTGTGTCATTTTGTTGCGCTCGCTTTTGCAGGGGTAAAATGATTTCGCTCATCATAACGGAGTTTTAAAAAGGTGTCCATGATAAATCAATCCGGTGGGAGGGTGTTTTGCTCAGTGGGACAGTAACGCTTTTAAAAACACTGTTTATCTTTAAAATTATTTTTGATAGAGTTGTTGGAGTTTTTAACCACGACCAAAGGAAGAATTTTTATGAATTTTCGATACACGGTTATTGGCGCCGGCGTAATCGGTTTGGCCGTTGCCCGATCACTCTTGCAACACTGCCGACCCGGGGAAACTGTTTTGGTGGTGGAAAAAGAAGGCCGCTTTGGATGCGGGATCAGCAGCCGGAACAGTGAAGTGATTCACGCAGGGATTTATTATCCGACCCATAGTCTCAAGCACACACTCTGTATTGCCGGCCGCCGGATGCTGTATGCCTACTGTGACGCGCATAAAGTCCCGCATGCAAAATGTGGCAAATTGATTGTCGCAACCACGCCGGAAGAAGAGACTGTTTTAGAGGATGTTGAAAAACAAGCACTGGCAAATGGTGTTGAGGCAGTGCGCCGCTTAACCCGCTCTCAGGCACTGGAAATGGAACCGGACATAAAAGTTTTTTCAGCGCTTTTCTCTGAAGAAACCGGTATGATAGATACTCACAAGTTTATGCAAAGCATGGCAGCTGAAATAGAGGCGGCCGGGGGGATAATCGCCTATGGCGCTGCGGTGACTGACGTGGAATTGAAAAAAGGGGACTATGTTATTCGTCTGGCGGATGATACGGTATTTCACTCTGGTTATGTTATCAATGCAGCGGGGTTGCAGGCGCTTGAGATAAGTAAAATGATCGGGGTGGAACCGGTAAGGCTGCATCCTTGCAAAGGCAGCTACTTTTATTATACGGGTAAGCATCGTGTAAAACATCTTGTTTATCCGGTGCCGGAAAAAAAGTTAACCGGATTGGGTGTCCATGCCACCCTGGATTTAACGGGGCGTTTGAAATTTGGTCCGGACACGGAATATGTGCATGCCGGCGATGACTATGAAATTGATGAAGGGAAAAAGAAGTCGTTTTTTGAAGCAGCTCAAAAAATAATTCCGTCAGTAAAATACGATCAACTGGTTCCGGATATGGCAGGGATTCGTCCCAAAATCCAAGGGCCGGAAGATCCGGTGGTGAAAGATTTTTATATTTGTGAAGAAAAAACATCTCCCAAATGGATCAATCTTTTAGGGATCGAATCGCCGGGGCTTACCTGCGCTCTGGCCATTGGTGATTATGTTGTGCAGGATATTATTGGGTTGGCATAGTAAGAAAACAGGAGGAAGCTTGTGCATATTTTGGTGACTGGGAATCTGGGATTTATTGGTTCTTTGGCAGTTGAGATGCTCAAAGAACGGGGAGACCATGTGACCGGGTTGGATATCGGGTATTATACCGGATGTGATTTTGCAACGCTCACAGAACCGGATGTTCAGCTGATACGCGATATTCGCAATGTGAAGGTCGAAGATCTCGACGGGATTGACGCTGTTTTTCATTTTGCGGCGCTTTCAAATGATCCGACCGGTGAATTGAATCCCGAGCTTACCCAAGCCATAAACTTTAGAGCTTCGGTTGATCTGGCCGGATTGGCCAAGCGGGCCGGGATTGATCGGTTTGTTTTCTCGTCTTCCTGCAGTCTTTATGGTAAGGCGGAAGGGGATCGCCCGAAAACCGAGGACGATGCCATGAATCCTTTGACCGTTTATGCCAAATCGAAGGTTTGGTCTGAAGAGGCGATTACACAATTGGCTGATGAGAATTTTTGTCCGATTTTTATGCGCAATGCGACCGCCTACGGGATTTCCCCGCGGCTCAGGCTTGACTTGGTGCTGAACAACCTGACTGCGGTTGCCTTTGCCACTCAGGAGGTAAGGATTATGAGTGACGGCACACCCTGGCGGCCTATCATTCATGCCCGGGATATTGTGAATGCGTATTGTGCGGTTTTGGAAGCGCCGCGCGAGGTGGTGTTCAACCGGAAATTTAATGTGGGTGTCAATGCGGAAAATTATCAAGTACGCGCGATTGCTGATATGGTCCAGTCCGTATTGAAAAACTGTAATGTTGTGTTTACCCAAGAACATGGTACGGATACGCGTTCCTACCGGGTTGCATTTGATAAATTTCATCAAGCGGTTCCGGGGTTTGAAGCGCAGTGGACTGCCATGCAGGGGATTGAGGAATTGTGCCGTGCGTTTAAGGAAAAATCTTTTAGTCATGCGGACTTTTTATCGCGCAAATATACCCGCTTGAAACAAATTGAGTATTTAATTCAAAACAGGATTTTTGATGAAAATCTTGCCAGGATGGAGACGGACGCATGTTAGGTTTTCAGAAAACCGATCTTGAGGGTGTGCTGGTGATGGAGGCTAAAATAGTGCAGGATGAGCGCGGTGCGTTCGTGAAAAATTATCAAGCGGAAATGTTCCGCGAACAAGGCATTGATTTTACTATGCAAGAGTGTTTCTATTCCGTTTCCAAAAAAGGTGTCCTGCGGGGAATGCACTTTCAGAGTCCGCCTTGTGATCATGCCAAAATGGTTTTTGTGCCGAGCGGGTCCATCCACGATGTTGTGTTGGATATTCGGGCGGGTTCGCCGACCTATGGTCGTGCAGTTGAAATGATGCTTTCCGGTGAAAACCGGCGCTCGCTTTATATTCCGGCTGGATTTGCCCATGGTTTTTTAGTGGAAAGCGATCAGGCGATTGTGGTGTACCAGGTTTCCACGCAGTATGCGCCTGACCATGATCATGGTATCCGCTGGGATTCTTTTGGATATCCCTGGGAAAATACAGAACCGGTTGTTTCTGAAAGAGACCGCGCATTGCCGGATTGGGAATTATTTCAAACACCATTTCAATATCGAGGTTGATGTTATATGAAAATTGTAATTACGGGTGCAAGCGGATTTGTGGGAAGTCATCTGGTGCGCCGCCTGCGCAAGGACGGCATTGAAGTATCTGCCATTGTACGCGCTTCGACGGATACGGAGTCGCTCCGAGCGCAAGGTGTTGACGTTTTTGTGTATCAAGATGATGGTGTTGCTTTGTATGATTATTATAAAAAACAGGCGTTTGACGGGTGCGTTCATCTGGCTGCTTGCTTTGTGAAACACCACACCACAGACCAGGTCGGGACGTTGATTGACGCCAACCTGAAATTCGGCGCGCACTGTCTTGAAGCAGCTGCCAAAGCCGGGGTCCCCTGGTTTGTTAACACCGGAACATTTTGGCAACACTATGAAAATCACGTTTATTCGCCGGTGAACTTGTATGCCGCGACCAAGCAGGCATTTGAAAGTCTGGCGGGATATTATCTGGAAACAACCACCCTTCAGTTTGTGACGCTCATGCTCAATGATACCTATGGACCGGATGATAAACGGTTTAAGATCATGAATTTATGGGACCGGCACAGCCGAACCCAAGAGGTGCTTGTCATGTCGCCGGGCGAACAATTTATCGATATCGTTTATATTGATGATGTGGTGGAAGCTTATTGCCAAATGATCCGTCTTTTGGACCAGGGGAAAGGCGCGGCATTTAGAGGGAGACAGTTTGCGGTCAGTTCAGGTAATTTTATTACTTTGAAAGATCTGGCCGATTTGTTTTCTGGAATTGTCAAGCGGCCGTTGAAAATTGATTGGGGGAAACGGCCTTATCAGGCGCACGAGATCATGGTTCCCTGGAATCAGGGAGAACCGGTTCCCGGCTGGCATGCCAGGGTCGGGCTGGAAGACGGGATTCGAGAAACGTTTTGCAAGGAAGGCACAACGTGAAACAAACCGAACGCTTAAGAGAAGAGCTTCTTGAAAAAGTTAGATTGTTTTATCAGGCTCAGGCAGCGGAACATACTGCTTTTGTGCCGGGGGAATCTAAAATCAGTTATGCAGCCAGAGTTTTTGATGACAAGGAAATGGTGTCCTTGGTAGATGCCTCGCTGGATTTTTGGCTCACAGCCGGTCGCTTTGCAGAAACGTTTGAAAAACAATTGGCCCGGTTTTTATCCATTGCGCATTGTTCGTTATGCAATTCCGGGTCTTCTGCCAACCTTTTGGCGTTTATGGCCTTGACCTCACCTGAGTTGGGAGAGCGGCGGATTGGCAAAGGGGATGAAGTGATCACCGTGGCGGCAGGATTTCCCACGACCATCACCCCGATTATTCACTATGGTGCTGTTCCGGTTTTTGTGGATGTGAGCCTGCCGACATACAATATTGATGTCAGTCAGTTGGAATCGGCACGTTCTGAGCAGACCAAAGCGGTTATGCTGGCGCACACGCTGGGCAATCCGTTTGATGTGGGTGCGATTAAAGCTTTTTGCGAGCAATACAATCTCTGGCTGATTGAGGATAATTGTGATGCATTAGGGTCGCGTTACGACGGGTGTTATACCGGGGCGTTCGGTGATTTGGGGACATCCTCTTTTTATCCGCCGCATCATATTACCATGGGTGAGGGCGGGGCGGTGTATACTCAAAATAAGCTGCTGCAGCGCTTGGTGAATTCTTTTCGGGATTGGGGGCGGGATTGCTGGTGTCCGCCCGGCCGGGATGATTCTTGTGAAAAACGTTTTACCGGCCAATTTGGGGATCTGCCAAAAGGGTTTGATCACAAATTTGTTTATTCTCATTTTGGATACAATTTGAAAGTGACGGATATGCAGGCGGCGGTAGGCTGCGCCCAATTGGAGAAATTACCGGCATTTATTTTAGCGCGGCGAAATAATTTCAAACAATTGCGTGAAAAATTAAAGCACCTGGAAGGGCCTTTGCTGTTTGCCGAGCCGACACTCAAATCTGATCCTGCCTGGTTCGGGTTTGTGATCACGGTGGCTGAGGATGCCGGGTTTACCCGCAATGACCTTGCCGCGCACTTAGAAGCGAATAAGGTCCAGACGCGTAATTTGTTTGCAGGAAATATTTTAAAGCACCCCTGTTTTGCGCAATTGGAAGCAGGACGCGATTTCCGTATTGCGGGGAATCTGACCCAGACGGACCGTATTATGCATCAGACACTTTGGATTGGGGTTTATCCGGGCATGACCCCGGAAATGATAACGTATATGGTTCAGACCATCTCTGATTTTGTCGGGAAAAGATGTACCGGGTTATAAGGCGGGTCGCTTGCTGCGGCATTTTGCTGGCCGGTATCCTGCTGTGGGGACGCTATGTGCTTGAAGCATCCGAACCGGAAACGATTCGATTGAAAACGCTTGATCAGATTGAAATTCAGGCAGCCTGGTATCATGGCGATACCCTGGGTAAGGGGAACTCACAGCTGTTGGTGATTGCACCGGGGTTTGCCCAACACCCCCGGACCCGCTCAATGCGGCTTTTGGCCCAGGCGTTGGAACCGTATTTTGATGTGGTGGTGATTTCATTTCGCGGCAACCAAGGCAGCCAAGGCAGGTATTCCTTCGGCGCCAAGGAGGTGATTGATCTCCAGGCACTGATTGACTGGGCACGAACCCGGTATACCCGGGTAAGTCTGCTCGGCCTTTCTTTGGGAGCGTATAGTGCTTATCTTTATTGCGCGCTTATGCCGGGAACTGTTTCGGAATTGTTTTTGGTTTCGTGCCCTCCGTCGGTTGAGACGGTTGTGACCAGTGGTGCCGCTTTTTTAAATCCTTTGATTATTCTTTTTCGGGAGACGGCCTATGTGCATGAACCGGAAAATGATGTTTTTTTTAAATGGGACTGGCCGTTTATCCAAAAGAATAATTTGGTGTTGATTGGAGATAAGGTGACGATTCCCAGTCATTTTTTGGTTGGGCAAAAGGATACGCTGGTTTATCCTGCGTTGACAAAAAAAGTTTTTACTGCGACGCAAGGGCCGAAAACCTGGCTGGAAGTCAAAGCAGGACTGCATGCGGAACATATGTTTCATCAGGATCCGGCATTTTTTATCAATTGGATTTTGAACCACCGGCAAGTTGTGGAAGAAAGCAAAAAATAATTATTGAGGTGTCCAATGCGCGCGTGTTTGTCATGGGGGGATGAGAAGGCTTTTTTACGGTTCAATGAGAGCGAGACCTCGCGGAAACTTTATGCCAAATTACCGTTGACGGCCGTTGCCCAGACCTGGGGAGAAGAAGTGTATTTCAACGTGCCGGTCCATACCGAGCTGGAACCGGATGCTTGTCAAGTGGTCGAAGCCGGGACGCTCTGTTTTTGGGTGGAAGGCAGCTCGGTCGCCATTCCTTTTGGCACAACCCCTGCTTCGCGCAACCAGGAATGCCGTCTGGTCACATTGGTTAATATTATTGGTAAAGTAGAGGGCGATCCGTCTCACCTGGGAATGATTCGCGCGGGAGAAAAAATTACATTGTTCGTAGTTTAAATGATGGTCAACGAACCCTGTTGGTATTGCGGTGTCAGATAGAATACTCTTGTCCAAATTAAAAAAATACAGCACTTAGGGCGAATAGAAGACAGTGTGTTTAATAACTTGGACAACAGTGATATTGGGCAGTATACAAAAAAAGGAGTTTGGGATGAGATTTTGGATGGCGGAACACGCGGATGTGCTGTTTTATGGGATGCTGGTTGTGATACTCATGTGGCAGATTATGCTGAGGCTTATCCTTAAAGTGAGAAAAAATAGTCAGTGGTTGGAATATGCAGATTCTTTTCTTATTGCCATCATTCTGGCTTTGGTGATACGAACCCTGGTTGTTCAGACATTTATTATTCCCAGCGGATCAATGGAAAAATCCCTCTTGATCGGGGACCAACTCATTGTAAATAAATTTCTTTATGGTACTCAGGTTCCCTGGAGCCCTAAAATTATTCTGAAAATTCGTGATCCGAAACGAGGCGATATTATTGTTTTTAAATATCCCAAGGACCTTAAAACGCCGTATATTAAACGCTGCATTGGTGTGCCGGGCGATACCATCGCGATTGAAAATAAAACGGTGTTTGTTAATGGGATTGCCTTGCGTGAACCTTATGCGTACTTTGGCGATTCCCGGGTATTATCTTCGGGCCGCGACAATCTTGGGCTGTTTGTCGTGCCGCCTGGTCAGTACTTCATGCTTGGTGATAATCGGGACTTTTCATCGGATTCGCGTTTTTGGGGGTTGTTGCCCAGGCATTTGATCGAAGGGAAGGCCATGGTTATCTATTGGCCGTTTATTCGTTGGCGCTTGATTTAAATAAAATGATCCCGCCGCAAATTGGATTGTTCGCTACCTGAATCTTTTTAATATGTCAACCACGAATATCCCGGGTTTCAAACCGGGGACAGTTTGTTTGAGAAACAAACTGCAGGAGAGTAATAATGATTTTTTACAGATCATATCCAAGTCCCCGCTCTCTTGTCCGGCGAATGCCGGATTAGAGCGGGGAAATTGAACAATCAAGAAACACTAGAAATAAACCGATGAATATATTAGGATAAGCGTTGGTGACAACGTTTGAAAACAAGGGGGCACTATGGGAAAAACAATGCGTTACGATGCAATAGCTTTGATTCTTTGTGGATTGATCATTGCCGGATGTTCCGGGACATCGGGCGGCAATATTGTCAGGGAGGTTACAGAGACCGAGATTGCCCGTTTAAATGATGTTCCGCTGGATACATTGGCAATAGCATCTGATCATCAAACCTACTCCTATATTCTTTCTAAGGACGACAAAGAACAGATTATTGTGGGGGATATTAAGAGCTTGGAGTATGACGAAGTGGGGTGGCTGACGTTTAGTGATGACGGCAAGCGGTTTTTATACGGCGCCTTAAAAGGGAAAAAATGGGCAGTGGTAATTGACGGCAAATCCGGGAGATTTTATGACAGTGTGGCCGCATTGAAATTCAGCCCCGACAGCGGCAAGGCAATTTATATTGGTGAAAGCGGCGGGATGGAATTTTTGGTTGTGAATGGCCGCCCGCAAACACGTTATAAGAAAATACTTCCGCCGGTATTCAGTGCTGATGGTAAACGCATGGCTTATGCCGCGAAAATCGGGGAAAAAAAGGTTCGGATGGTCATTGACGGCAAACCCGGTCCGGTGTATAGCGAGATCGGCGATCCGGTATTCAGTGCAGATGGCAAACATCTGGCCTATCGCGCCAGCATTGGAAAAAAAGAGTTCGTTGTCAAAGACTGGAAAGCACAAAAAACATATGGTTTGGTAGGGGATCCGGTATTTAGTCCGGACAGCCTAAAACTCGCGTATGCGGTTGTGATAGAGGCATTTGAGCATGTCGTGATCAACGGTAAGGAAGGCAAGGCGTTTGATGTGGTGGAGAAAGATTCTTTGGTTTTTAGCCCGGACAGTCAGCGGCTGGCTTGTATTGTTAAAATTAAAAAAGAGTATGCCGTTGCGGTGGATGAAGAGGTCGGGGAGACCTATCAGATGGTATTAAAAGATACATTGATATTTAGTCGGGACGGGAGCCGTGTGGCCTTTGGAATTGAATTGGATAATCCCAAAATCAAACTTCAAAAATTTCAGTATGTGGTGGTTGACAATGAAATGAGTCCTCCGTTTGATGTGATTGTTTCACCGGTCTTTAGTCCGGATGGGAAACACCTGGTTTTTACCGCAGAAAAAGATGAGCGCATGTCCATGGTCGAGGACCGGAAAGTTTCCGGAACCTACGATTTGGTCAAACCGCCGGTGTATAGTCCTGATGCTCAATGGATGATTTACCGGGCCAAGAAAGGGATGAAACTTTTTTCAGTGGTCAATGGTAAAAAACATCCGGCATATGATGATGTATGGTCAACTGTTTTTAGTCCCGCAGGAAAATATTTTGCATATATAGCGACCTCAGGTGATGAACGGTTTGTTGTGCTCAACGGTAACGAGGGAAAAAAATATTACAATGTTCTTAGCGGGACCGTCACCTTTCTTTCTGAAACTGATATTGAATATGCAGTGGTGGAACTGGCTGAAGACAAAACAGCCAAAATTATCAAAGTGGTTGAAAAAATTACGGGGAAATAAAGCAGGACCGGTTAAAGCATCCAGGTGAGTATTGACAGCTTGTGTGTGAAGAGGCGCCGGTGGTGAAAAATCTATTAAAAAACTTATGAATAAAGGTTTTTTCTAAAAAATTAATACTTGTTTTTGATCGGATGTTGTCTCGGGAATCCGATAGTCTCTTTTTGTCCTTAGCAAGTAAGCTTTTTAACCATTTCCCAGGAAAACAATTGACAAACAAGGATCTTTTCGTAAAATATAGCTTCTGATTTTTTTTAAGCGGGAGTTTATGTGCAAGCCATTGGATTTTTATTGGTTTCAAAGCGTATTGTAGTGTATGGTGGACGTAGCTCAGTTGGTTAGAGCGCTAGGTTGTGGTCCTGGAGGCCGCGGGTTCGAGTCCCGTCGTCCACCCCAGATTTTTTCGTAAAGCGCAAAAATCAGAGCAATTGAATTTTGTAGGGAGGAATTTTGTATTCGCCCCTGGCTGGGCGATTACATCCGGCATTTGCCGGACACAAGTGGGATCGCCCCTATGATTGATATTTTTGCGCCGGTAGCTCAGTGGAAATTGTATGACCTGAGCGGAGTTGCCTGTGGCAATTATTGTAAAGCAGGTTAGAGCAACTGCTCATAGCGCCTCGCTACACAGGCGCAGAGTATTGGATTATTTTATGCGCCTGTAGCTCAGTGGATAGAGCAACGGCCTCCGAAGCCGTGTGTCGGACGTTCGATTCGTCTCAGGCGCACCAATTTTTTGCGAAGCGGAAAGCTGTAGGGGCGAATCTTGTATTCGCCCCTTTCCGGGCGATCACAAGGATCGCTAAAGGAAATTTAAAATTCAGAGCAGTAGAACAGTAGAACAGTTGACCGCAGGTTCGCATTTTTTTAATCACCTGCTCAACTGATCGATTGTTCACCTGCTTTGATGCTTGCTCCGCGAGCATTGGGTGCTTAGCTCAGTTGGTAGAGCAGCTGACTCTTAATCAGCTTGTCACAGGTTCGATCCCTGTAGCACCCACCAAGTAATCTTCCCCCGGCGTGTCAGGGGCGGCCGGGGAGGGGACGTATGCCTGGGAGCGGGGAAATTGAATAGGTCCTATAGGTATATAGGGCCTATATTATTTGAAGGAGGGTCAAATTGCGAGGGTGGTGAAATTGGCAGACACGCTAGACTTAGGATCTAGTGCTTCGGCATGTGGGTTCGAGTCCCACCCCTCGCACCATTATTATGATAAAAGTAGATATTAAAGAAAAAAATGAAACCACTCGAATTTTGGATGTGACGGTTCCGCAGGAAACCGTGGATCAACAATTTGCCCAGGCGCTTCATCAGGTTCAGAAAAAAGCTGAGCTTCCGGGATTTCGCAAAGGAAAAGTGCCGCAAGATATCGTTGAAAAAAAATATGCTTATGAGATTCGTGAAACAGTTTTGGATCAATTATTCAATGAATCGTATAAGCAGGCATTGGAGCAGACAAAATGTGTGCCGATCCAGCAGCCCAAGCTTGAAAAAATGGATCTGGAAAAAGGTAAACCGTTGGTCTATCAGGTCATGGTGGATGTTTTGCCGAAAGTGAAGCTGGGCGACTATAAAGGGTTGAAGCTTAAGCAGAAAAAAAATGAAGTTAAATCACAAGAAGTGGATGATGTTGTCAACCGGTTGCGCGAACAAAGTGCTGTTTTAGAACCTGTTGAAGATCGTCCGGTGGCCAGCGGTGATGTCGTCACAATCGATTTTGAAGGGAAAAAAGACGGGGAATTGGTTCCAGGCACCAAGGCGGAAGCGCATACGGTGGAAACCGGCAAGGGACAAACAATTCCTGATTTTGAAAAAAACATCATCGGCATGCAATTGAATGAAACCAAGACGTTTGCAGCTGATTTTCCGGAAGATTACCACGCCAAGGAAATGGCCGGACAGTCGATTGACTTTACAGTGACAGCCAAGGCTATTCAAAGTAAAAAACTTTCAGAGCTCAATGATGATTTTGCCAAGCAAATGGGTAAATTTGACACGTTGGAGGCATTGCGTAAACGGATTGAAGAGGATCTGGTTGCAGAAAAAGAGAAGCAGAATCGTACCCTGTTTACCGATCAAATTATGCAGCAACTCTCGAAGAGTACGCAGGTGAAAGTGCCGGCGGTTTTAATTGAACGTTCTTTGAAGAACCTTTGGAAGGATCATGAAAACCGGTTGGCTCGCCAGAATCAAACAGTTGAGCAAGGTGGAATAACGGAAGAAGATTTTAATAAAAAAAACAGCAGTCAGGTCGAGATTGAACTGAAAGCACGGTTGGCCCTGCGCGAAATCGGGATATTGGAAACAATCGAAGTGACGGATTCCGATGTTGATGGTGAAATAGATCAAATGGCTTTGGGCATGCGTCAGAGCCCGGAAGTTATCCGTAATTGGGTCGAGAAAAACAACAGTTGGGAAGATATCCGGGACAGGTTGCGGGATAAAAAAACCCAGGATTTTATTATCGCCAGCGCGAAGATAAGCATCAGTTAATCGGAACAAGGAGGCAATACAATGGCATTGATTCCTATGGTGGTGGAACAAACACAACGCGGTGAACGGGCCTATGACATTTATTCCCGTCTGCTTAAGGAACGGATTATTTTTTTGGGAACCGGGATAAATGATGATATCAGCAATTTGATTATTGCCCAGCTCTTGTTTTTGGAATCAGAAGAGCAAAAGGAAATTTCCATGTATATCAACAGCCCCGGAGGCGTGGTTTCTTCGGGTCTGGCTATTTATGATACCATTCAGCATATTAAATCACCGGTATCGACACTTTGTGTCGGGCAGGCGGCCTCGATGGGTGCGGTGTTGTTGGCAGCCGGCGCACCGGGAAAGCGGCACGCCCTTCCCAATGCCCGGATTATGATGCATCAGGGATCCGCCGGTTTTCAGGGAACCATGCCGGACATAGACATCCAAGCCAAGGAAATTATGCGTGTGCGTACAGTAATGAATGAAATTTTAGCCAACCACACCGGCCAGACAGTAGAAAAAATTGTTGCGGATACAGAACGGGACTTCTGGCTTTCCGCGGAAGAAGCCAAGAACTATGGCGTGATTGACAAAGTCATGACGGTTAATTCGAAATAAAACAAAGGAGACGGCACAATGGTGCGCTCTCAAACGCCAAATGATATCGCGTGTTCTTTTTGCAACAAGGATGCTAAGAGTGTAAAAAAAATTATCAAGGGTCCGGGTGTTTATATTTGTGATGAATGCATTGTATTCTGTAATGATATTCTTTCGCATGAACACCAGGTCATGCCCGGCCGCAAAGAACAGTATCTGCTAAAACCTGCGGAGATAAAACAGGTTATGGATCAGTACATCATCGGGCAGGAACGCGCCAAACGTGTGCTGGCGGTTGCGGTCCATAATCACTATAAGCGGATACAAATTCAGCAGACTGTTACACAAGATGATGTCGAATTGATGAAAAGCAATATTTTGTTGATTGGTCCGACCGGAACAGGGAAAACCCTTATGGCGCAGACACTGGCGCGGATTTTACAGGTGCCTTTTGCCATTGTGGATGCCACAACATTGACCGAAGCAGGGTATGTCGGTGAAGATGTTGAAAATATTATATTAAAGCTGCTGCAAAATGGAGATTATGATGTTGAACAGACGCAGCGGGGTATTATTTATATTGATGAAATCGATAAAATAGGTCGGAAGAGTGAGAATCCTTCAATTACGCGTGATGTTTCAGGCGAGGGTGTCCAGCAGGCATTGTTGAAAATTATTGAAGGTACGGTGGCCAGTGTGCCGCCCAAAGGCGGACGTAAACATCCCCATCAGGAATATTTAAAAGTGGATACAACGAATATTTTGTTTATTTGTGGCGGTGCTTTTAATGGGCTGGAAAAAATTATTGAGCATCGGATTGGGAAAAAGTCGATTGGATTTGGTGTTGAACATTTTACCCATGAAAAACGCGGGCATGATGAACTGCTGGGTCATGTTCAACCGGATGATTTGATTAAATACGGCATGATCCCGGAATTTGTTGGACGTCTGCCCGTTGTTTCCGTGCTTAATGAACTGGATGAAGTGGCGTTGATAAAAATTTTGTCTGAACCTAAAAATGCATTAATCAAGCAGTATCAAAAGTTTTTTCAGATGGAAGATGTCTTGCTTACCATAAGGCCTGAAGCCCAGGTGGCGGTTGCACAGGAAAGCTTAAAACGAAAAACCGGGGCACGCGGCTTACGTGCGGTTATGGAAGATATTATGCTGGATTTAATGTATGATCTTCCCGGACGTGATGACGTTCGTGAGTGTATTATTACACCGGAAGTTATCAGTAAAAGCGCCAAACCTCAATTGGTTTTGATCGAAAATGAGGACGCAGAAGAAAAACTCGCGTAAAAAAATGAAAAGAAAAAGTGCCATGATGTTAAAAAACAAAAATAAACAACCGGTTGGCAGGCAAACACTGCCATTGATGCCTTTGCGGGATCTGGTTGTCTTTCCGCATATGATCGTTCCTTTGTTTGTGGGACGGGAAAAATCAGTGGCTGCTTTGGAAGCGGCCATGCTGGAAGATCGTATGATTGTGTTGGCAACCCAAATGCGTGCTCAGATTGATGATCCAACAATCGAGGATGTCTATTCTGTGGGTATTCAGGCACAAGTATTACAGGTGCTTAAGATGCCGGATAATACGATCAAGGTGTTGGTTGAGGGCAAGGAGCGGGTTCGTATTCAGTCGTTTATTGAAAATGATAAATACTATTCCGCTCTTGTCGGTAAGATCACTGAAGTCCCCGGACCTGCGGCGACAACCAAGGCGCTGATGCGCAATTGTATTCAACTTTTTGAGCATTATGCACGTTTGAATAAAAAAATTCCTTCTGACATTATTTCGAGTGCGGCACAGATCAATGAACCAAAACGGTTTATCGATACAGTCGCCGCGAACATGAATTCCAAGATTGAGGAAAAACAGCGTCTGTTGGAGATTGAGGACACTATCGGCCGCTTGGAACTGTTGGGGAAGCTGCTTTCCGATGAAATTGAAATCCTTGAAATTGAGCGCCGCATTAAGGGGCGGGTCCGGAAACAAATGGAACATACTCAGAAGGAATATTATCTTCAGGAACAGATGAAGGCCATTCGGAAAGAACTGGGACAAAAAGATGACGGAAATGAAATTGAATCCCTGAGACAAAAAATTAAAAAAGCGAAAATGCCTGAAGAAGCTGAAGAAAAAGCATTGAAAGAACTGCAGCGTCTCGAACGGATGCAGCCGATGTCACCTGAAGCGGCGGTAATTCGTACTTATATCGACTGGTTTCTATCTTTGCCCTGGGCGATACGCACGCGGGAAAAACTTGAATTGCGGAATGTTGCGCGGCAAATGGATAAAGATCACTATGGACTCAAAAAAGTTAAGGAGCGTATTCTGGAATATCTGGCAGTGCGTAAATTGGCACCGGCGATGAAGGGGCCGATTTTATGTTTGGTAGGTCCTCCGGGTGTGGGGAAGACTTCATTGGCCAGGTCGGTGGCCAAGGCGATTAATCGAAATTTTGTCAGAATTTCATTGGGCGGAGTTCGCGACGAAGCGGAGATACGCGGGCATCGTCGAACTTACATCGGCGCCTTGCCGGGGCGGATCATTCAGTCGTTGAAAACAGCTAAAAGTAAAAATGCGTTACTGTTGTTTGACGAACTGGATAAAGTCGGATCGGATTATAGGGGCGATCCGGCGGCTGCGCTTTTGGAAGTTTTGGACCCGGAACAAAATGTTCATTTTTCAGATCATTATCTGGATGCGTATTTTGATCTTTCGGAAATCATGTTTATTGCCACGGCCAATGTCATGCATCATCTTCATCCCACGCTCAAAGACCGCATGGAGATTATTGAGATTCCGGGATACACATTGGAAGAAAAGGTGAAAATTGCTGAAAAACATTTGGTGATGCGTTTGATGACGGATCATGGTTTGACACCCGGAGATATTAGTTTGTCCCGGGAGATGATTGAAAAAATCATTATGGGTTATACGTCTGAAGCAGGGGTTCGGAATCTCAATCGTGAGCTGGCAGCGGTTATGCGTAAAGTGACACGCTTGAAAGTTGAAAAAAAAGTTTCGTCCGGCGGTAAAAAAATTAATACTGCGGATTTAGTGAGGTTTCTCGGAGCGCCTAAATATTTGAAACGAAAAGGTGAACGCAAGCATACTGTAGGTGTTTCAACCGGACTGGCTTGGACTGAAGTCGGGGGTGAGATTTTGGTCATCGAGGTGACTTTGATGCCGGGAAAAGGGCAACTGATTTTAACCGGTAAGCTGGGTGAGGTGATGAAAGAATCCGCGCAGGCAGCGGTTAGTTATGCCAGGGCGCATGCACAGGATATCCAAATTCCGGCTGATTTTTATCAGCAGACGGATATTCACATTCATGTCCCCGAAGGGGCGATTCCCAAGGATGGGCCGTCTGCCGGGATTGCAATTGCCACCGCAATTTTATCGGCACTCTCGGGAAAGCCGGTCAATAAGGATGTGGCCATGACCGGTGAGATTACATTGCGGGGACACGTGCTGGCCATCGGCGGCCTCAAAGAAAAACTTTTGGCAGCCACCCGGGCCGGTTTGAAAATTGTTTTGGTTCCAAAAGAAAATGAGAAAGATTTGTCGGACTTGCCGTCGGAAGTGAAAAAAAGCCTTGCAATTAAACTGGTGGAAGATATGTGTGATGTTTTGCCGGTTGCATTGTTGGGCGCGTCTAAAAAAAAGAAACAGGTAAGCGGTGCTGTTAGGAAAAAAACAGTGGCGGAGCAACCGGCGCAACACATTTGCCGAACACTTAAACATGAAAAACGTATATGGTTCAACGGTCGCTGACACTCATCAAGACGGCTTTTGAAAGCAAGCAATTTCCGCCGGAAACCGGCGTGGAAATAGTCTTGGCAGGTCGTTCCAATGTTGGGAAATCAACATTGATTAATCAACTTGGCGGGCAAACCGGGAAAATCCGGACCCGGGCCGGGGCGCGGGTTTCGCAAAAACCGGGGTGTACGCAATCAATTAATTTTTATGCCTGGGAATCCGGAATTACATTGGTGGATTTTCCCGGATTTGGGTATGCCAAACTGCCCATGGCACTACGCAAGAAGATTCAAGGATTGATTGATAGTTATTTTGCAAAAAGACAGAATATCGGGTTGTTGGTTCACTTGGCGGATGCGCGACTTCCGGTGCAGAAATTGGATTGGCAGATGATTGAGTGGGGAAAACATTTTGAGTATCCCTACTTGTTTACTTTGAACAAATGTGATAAATTGTCGCGGTCGCAAATTGCAGTACGAACCAATGAAATGAAGCAATTGCTTCGGACGGTACTGAAAAATCACCAAATTGTTCCCATATCGGCACAAACCGGACAGGGTATCAATACATTGAAACAGATGATTAAGTCGGCAGCTGAAACATTTCGTTCCACTGACGGCTGAAACGGTCATCAGCTTGTGCGGGTGTGTTTAAAAGAGAGGAGTAAATGACAATGATGTATAAAAAAAGACTCATGACACCTGGTCCCACCGATGTCCCGCCTACAGTACTTTCTGAGGCAGGTAAGCCGATGATTCATCATCGGACTCCCCAATTCCGGAAGGTTTTGACCGGTGTGGTTGCAGGCCTCAAACGGATTTTTCAGACAGAAAATGATATGCTGGTTTTTCCTGCTGCCGGAACCGGCGGCATGGAATCAGCCATCGTCAACTTGTGCTCACCCGGAGATAAAATTTTGGTTGCATCTTGCGGTAATTTTGGTAACCGCTGGACAGCCATTGCTAAAGCTTATGCAGTGGAGAGCGAGCATTATGAGGTGGCTTGGGGTGAGGCGGTGGATCCTTTGGAAATTGAAAAACGTCTCCAGGCCAATAGCGGTATTAAAGCCGTTTATATTACCCTGTCGGAAACATCGACCGGCATTGAATCAGATGTTCAGAAAATCGGTGAGATTGTATCAAAATTTAAGGCAGTTCTGGTGGTGGATGCCATTTCCGGGCTGGGTGCAACGGCCATGAAAACCGATGAGTGGAAAGCGGATGTGGTTGTGGTTGGCGCGCAAAAGGGACTGATGATTCCGCCGGGATTGGCCATGATCTCTATTTCAAAAAAAGCCTGGGACGTGGTGAAGGAATCCACGTTGCCCAAATTTTATTTTAGTTGGGAAAAGAGCCGGAAATCCATGGTTGCCGAGGAATTGGCCAATACACCTTATACACCTTCCGTATCTTTGATTATGCAGTTGGCAGAGGCGATTAAAATTATTGAAAATGAGGGCCTGGAAGCGATTTGGGCGCGTCATGCAACCATGGCGGAAGCGACACGGGCAGCCATGGTTGCGCTGGGTCTGAAATTATTTGCGACCGGCAGCCCCAGTAATGCAGTGACCTCGATTTGTGTTCCTGACGGGGTAGACGGCGGAAAGTTGTTTAAAACAATTCGCGATACCTATGGCATTACATTGGCCGGTGGTCAGGGGCAGATTAAAGGAAAGATTTTTCGGATCGGGCATTTAGGCTATGCTGACGACTGGGATGTTATTGCTGCGGTTGCCGCAGTTGAACGGGCGCTTCAGGAACAAGGTTTTAAGTTTGAACTTGGAAAAGGTGTTGCTGCTGCCGAAAAAGTTTTGTTTGCAGGATCCTAAGATGGAGGGATGAGAAGATGTTTAAG
The DNA here is from genome assembly GCA_021108215.1 of bacterium. Lineage (NCBI taxonomy): Bacteria > bacterium. Next base: position 120,266 of record JAIORK010000012.1, read on the forward strand.
GTACTGATTAGTGATAATTTGGCAGTAGAAGGCCAGGAAATTCTTAAGAATGATCCGGAGATTGAACTTGATGCACGGGAGAAAGTAACTGCAGAAGAATTGCTTAAAATTATTCCTGACTATGATGCATTGATTATCCGGAGTGCCAGCAAAGTTACCTTGGAGGTGCTGGAAGCGGCAAAAAAATTAAAGGTTATTGGTCGTGCTGGTGTTGGTATTGATAACATTGATCTGGCCGAGGCAACCCGGCGGGGTGTCATTGTGATGAATACGCCGGATGGCAACACGATTTCCACTGCGGAGCATACTTTTTCTTTGATTATGGCGATTTCGCGCAATATTCCCATGGCAGATAAATCAGTGAAAGAAGGGAAATGGGAGCGGAAGAAATTTATGGGAACAGAGCTCTACGGGAAGACGCTGGGTATTGTCGGGCTTGGCCGTATCGGCACCGAGCTGGCCAAGCGTGCGCAGTCTTTTGGTATGAAGATCATGGCATTTGATCCTTTTTTAACCAAAGAAAAAGCGGACAAATTGAGTGTGAAACTTGCAACCTTGGATGAAATTACAACTCAGGCGGACTACATTACGGTACATACGCCGAAAAATAAGGAAACGGCAGGCCTGTTTAGCAAAGCGCAATTTGCAAAAATGAAAAAAACCACCAGGATTATTAATTGCGCCCGCGGTGGGATTGTCAATCAACAGGATTTGAAAGAGGCATTGGAAAATGGTGTCGTAGCAGGTGCAGCACTGGATGTTTTTGATTCGGAGCCGCCTGAGGATAATGGGCTGTTTGCTCTCGGAAATATCGTTTTAACCCCGCATCTTGGTGCGTCGACAGAAGAAGCACAGATCAATGTCGGGATTATTATGGCAGAACAGGTAAGGGACGCACTCAAGGGTGGTATGATTCGCAGTGCGGTGAATATTCCTACGGTTGCACCGGAAATACTAAAGGAAATTGCTCCTTATCTTGACTTGGCGGAATGTTTGGGTAGTTTTCAGGCACAGATGCTGGAAGGTCAGTTGAAAAAAATAACCATTAAATATGCCGGAGATGTATGTGATAGCCCAACTGATTTGATTAGTGTGGCGGCGGTTAAAGGTTTTTTATCCAGCATGCTCTCTGAGTCTCTGAATTTTGTCAATGCCCGGGTCCTGGCAAAAGAGCGGGGTATTGAAATTGTAGAAACAACTTCCACGGATACGGTTGATTTTACCAGCACCATTGCCGTGCAGGTTGAAACAGACAAAGAAGATCGTGAAATCGTGGGGACATTGATTAGTAAGAAGCGTGAACCTTATGTCGTTTCTTTATTCGGCTATCACACAGATTTTATTCCCAAAGGAAATCTACTGGTTTTTACACACAAGGATGAACCCGGGATCGTCGGTAAGATGGGGTCGATTCTTGGAAACGGTGGGATTAATATTGCAACGCTGCGCATGGGACGCGACGAAATCGGCGGAGAAGCAGTCAGCATTTTAAGTGTTGACTCAGAAGTGCCGGGAAATATTTTGAAGGAATTAGCTCAGGCAGCAGATATCAAGACAATTAAAAATGTTAATTTGTAAATATTCAACACATTAAAAAGTGATTCTGCTACAAAATCCTTTTTGCTGTCTTTGCGAGGAGCGGTAGCGACGAAGCCCCGATCGGTTGGGGAATCGTACGGGACTTCCTGTGGTCGTAATGGGGGAGCAGCAGAATCACAAGTTAGGATAACAGCATGTCAAATTTAGTCATTGTAGGCGCCCAATGGGGCGATGAAGGAAAAGGGAAAATTATTGATTTGCTTTCCGAAAACGCGGATGCGGTAATTCGTTTTCAAGGCGGAAATAACGCAGGTCATACAGTTGTTTTCGGAGGGAAAAAGCATATCCTTCATCTTATCCCATGCGGTATTTTACATGATGATAAAATGTGCATCATTGGAAACGGCGTTGTGATTGATCCGCCGGCATTGCTGGCGGAAATCCAGGAACTTCGCGACAGCGGTATCGAGGTTAATGAAAATCTAAAAATCAGTGCATTGGCACCTGTGACCTTTTCATTTCATCGTGAATTGGACAAAGCGAAGGAAACAAAACGTGGAAAAGGAAAGATAGATACGACACATCGCGGGATCGGTCCGACCTATATTGATAAATATAGTCGAATTGGAATCCGTTTGATAGATTTATTGGATGAAAAGCGTTTGCGGATATGCCTGGAACGAAATCTGGAGGAAAAGAATTATCTTTTTGAAAATTATTATTCAATTAAGCCTTTTAAAATTGAGGAACTTTTGGTAGAATATCTTGCATATGGTGAGCAGTTAAAGCCATTTATTATGGATACCGTTCCCCTGATTAACTCCCTGTTGGAACAAAATAAAAAAGTTCTTTTTGAAGGGGCTCAGGGGACCTATCTGGATGTTGATTTTGGGACTTATCCATTCGTAACAGCATCGCATCCGACTGCAGGCGGTGCCAGCATTGGAACCGGCGTAGGACCTACGCGAATTGACCGTATTTTGGGTATCGTCAAAGCCTATACCACGCGGGTTGGTGCCGGACCGTTTCCTACAGAATGGGCGGATGGCGGTGAAGACCTCCGCAAGAAGGGGAAGGAATTTGGGGCAACCACAGGTCGCCCGCGTCGCTGTGGTTGGTTTGATGCAATTGGGGTCAGACGGGCACGGCTGGTGAATGGTTTTGACCATATCGCGCTCACCAAACTGGATGTTTTAAGTGGCTTAAGTGAGCTTAAAATTTGTATTAGCTATGATATTGATGGGGAAATTGTTGAAGATGTACCAACGGCTTTGGATGACGTTGAAAAAATAAAACCAGTTTATGAAACCTTGCCAGGTTGGCAGGAAGACATTACCGGTGTCAAATCGCGTGAAGCGCTACCGGAGAATGCCAAAAAATATATGGATCGAATTGAAGCGCTTATTGGCGCGAAAATATCAATAATCTCCCTCGGCGAAGACAGAACACAGACGATTGTTATAGATACCTTGTTTTAAGGTGAATGAGCCGGTAGCTCAGTTGGTAGAGCACCGCCCTTTTAAGGCGGCTGTCGAGAGTTCGAGACTCTCCCGGCTCACCATAACTTGTTATTTTATAAGTGTTTTGTTTTAAAATATTAAAAAAAACCACTAATTTTATTACAAAAATATTATTAATTATTTACAAAAAAGCAAGAGAAAAAGTTGACAAAAAATATAAATTAAGTTAAATTTAAATAAAGCGACACTCTTCGTCAAAGCGTGATTTTATGAAAGAGGCCTTCAGATGGGCTATAAAAGTTCCCGCAATAAAACGGCGACTATTTTAATACTTTTAAGTGTGTTTATTATAGGCGCTATATCCTTGAGTAGAGCTGAATCTGATAATTTAAGCAAACTAAAAAATTTGGCGGCAACACAATCCAAAAATCCCAATGCACAATTTAATCTCGGTTTGTATTATTTCCAACAGGGTAAATATATACTCTCATTAGCTTATCTTAAAAAGGTCATTCAACTTAATTCTAAAGACGAAGAAGCGCTGGTGCTGTTGGGATCGGTTTATTTGCGATTGGGAAATCTTCAGGATGCAGAAAAAAATCTGCGTAAAGTTCTGGATATTAATCCGGATAATATCGATGCAAGAAACAACCTGAGTCTGGTTTATCTGAATCTAAGTAGGCCGGATGATGCCATCAATGCTTTGCAGGAGAGCTTACGGCTTCAGCCGAATAATCTGGATGCACTTAATAAACTCGCTTTTATTTATGTAACTTTGAACCGGGCGGATGAAGCGATTCGGGTGTATAAAAAAATTCTAAACATTGATCCGAAATCCATTTATTCCTATGAGAGGCTGGCGCAGCTTTATTTTGATTTAAAAAAACATAGTGAAGTTATTAAGCTCTACGGGCAATCCAAAGCAAAGAAAGTGTCGGTGACGGCTAAATTTTTGAATAGGGTTGCATTCGCCCATTTTTATAAAGGTGAAGTGAAAGCGGCCTACGAATATTTTTCGCGCGCCCATAAAATAAATCCCGGGGATGCGGAGAGTCATTATGGAATGGGGTTGGTGGCTTATAAAAAAGCCAATCTAGATATCGCGCTAAAAAAATTCAAACAGGCGATAAAAATTAAAAAAGATTATATTGAAGCATACCGGCAACTTGCCGTGACCTATGAGGATAAGGGCGAATATATTAAGGCACTCTATTTTTACCGTCAGGTACTCAAAATTTCTCCCGCAGACCGTTCGGCCAAAAGAAATTACCGGACCATCCGAACCAAAGCAATTGATTATTATCTCCGTAAGGGCAGTAAGGCTTACTTTGATGGCGATTACGAGGCGGCGGTAAAAGCCTGGAGCAATGTCCGAAAACTTGATTCTAAAAATGCCACAGCCAATAAATTTATTAAAACCGCCAGGGTGAAGCTGGCCTCTAAAATCAACGAGCATAGCGATCGCGCCGAAGCTTATTTGCGGCGTGGTCTGCATCAGGAAGCCTATCGTGAATTCAGGGCCGCGTTGCGGTTGGATCCTAAAAACAAGAAGGCACGCCGCGGAATGGAACGGGTGAAATTAAAGCAAAAGGAAAAAGATGAGATTAAAACTGCGCAGGCATTAGACAGTATTAAACGGGGCGGGAATGTGAAAGCCGCATTGCGGGATCTAAAGAGTATTTCAAGAAAAGATCCCACCAATATTACTGCAAAGAGAATGGTTCGCAAAGTACAGACGGAACAAAAATCCGGTACGGAAAGAAATTATCGGAAGGGCATTGAGTTGTTTTCCAAAGGGAAATTGCGCGAAGCGATTGTTAGTTTGGAACGCGCCATGGAGATGGATCAAAACAATCAGGGCATTAAAAATCTTTTATATAAAGCCCGGACCCAACTGCGGGAAAATATTAAAGCGCTTATGGCGCGCGGGATTGAATTGGCCAATTCGGGTAGAATTCCGGAGTCCAAGGAGAAATTTACGGAAGTACTTAAATTGGACCCGGACAATTCCGAGGCCAATGACTATTTAAAGAAGTTTACAGGAAAAATAGCTCAGGTTACTGTTAGTAAAGAAGAAATTAAAAAACTGTATTATGACGGCGTATCGCTCTATTTGGACGGACAAAATCGCAGGGCAATTGAAGTGTGGAAAAAAATCCTTCTGTTGGACCCGGAAAATCAGGAAGCAAAAAGTTCTATTACCAAGGCGGAAATGGAATTGAAAGAAATGGAAAAACGTGGTATCAAATCACAGTAGGTTTTCAAGATTTTTAAAGAAAGGTCGGCTGCATGGCTATTGACAATACGGAAGCTAAAGTGCCAATCATAAAATTAAAATCCAAGCGTGGTTTGCGTTTTAAGTTTGTCCTTTCGATCACATTGCTTTTAACTCTGACAATTATTTTTATCAGTTTTTTTGCATTGCAAGGAGAGCAAAAGGCTTTGCGTGCCGAAATGGAGCAGCGTGGTATTACGATCGCCAAAAATATGGCAGTGAATGCAGCGAAACCACTTTTGCGGGGAGAGATTTTACCCTTGGCATCGTTGGTGAAGGATGCCATGGGGAACAAAGGTGTTATGTATGCGCTGTTGGTGGATGAAAATGGGATGATTGTTGCCCATAATAACATTTCTGAATCAGGGAAACCTTATCAACGCCCGCCAGGTGTTCTTACGCTTGAGAGTAAGTCGATTGCTATTTCTAAAATTTTTCAATATCAAACCGTCAAAACAGTGGATATTGCCATTCCAATTTTATTGCAGAACCGCGCCAAACTAGGGGAAGCTCATGTGGGACTGTCTCAAAAATTGATTGAGGAAGTCATCCAGGAAGCGGTTACCCAAATTATGGTGATTGCATTGGGGTTTATTATTACCGGGATGATTGTGACACTTATTTTAGTAAGTATTATTGTGCAACCCATTCGTGCCTTGGAGGCCGGTGCACAAATTGTTGGTCAAGGAAATCTTGATTATACCATCAAGGTTAAGAGTCAGGATGAAATAGGCAATCTGGCAAAAACATTTAATAAAATGACCAGTGATCTCAAGACCGCTCAAAAGAATTTAATTGAGAAAGAAAAACTGGAGCAAGAATTGGAAACCGCCCGGAAAATTCAGGCAGTTTTATTACCCAAATCCGATCCTGTGATTGAAGGTCTTCAAATTGTATCTTTTTATCAGTCTGCCAAGGAAGTCGGCGGGGACTATTACGATTTTCATAATATTAGTGATAATTTATTGGGCATCACGGTTGCCGACGTCTCTGGAAAGGGTATTCCGGGATGCTTGGGAATGGTGATGACCCGTAGTATTTTACGTTCACAAATTCATCTGCTGGATGCATATAAAGTAATTTCAAAAACCAATTCACTTTTATATAAAGATATTAAACGCGGGATGTTTGTGACCATGTTTCATTTGCTTTTAGATATAAAGAAGAAGACGATTAATTGTGCCAATGCGGGTCACAATCCCTTAATCGTTGGGCATGCCGACGGTAAAGTGGATATGTTTAATCCTTCTGGAATAGCCTTGGGCCTGGATAAAGGTGTCCGGTTTGACAAAAAGACGCAGTCAGTTAATATTCAATTATATCCAGGTGATGTTTTTGTGCTATACACCGATGGTGTGACCGAGGCGATGAATAACAATGAAGAAGAATTTACTGAAGAAAGGCTGGCTGAAGTGGTTGGCCGAAACGTCTCAAAAAGTTCACAGGAATTGAATGATACCATTATTAATGAATTAATGGATTTTACCGCTGGGGCACCGCAACATGATGATATTACGCTACTGACGGTAAAAATTGGGTAGATCTGTAAAAAAAGTGTTTCATTATAAGGATTTTTATGATAAACTGCCTGCCAATGTGAGCGGGTGGAGGTGTGTGAATGAAAAAAATTAACGTTAATGTGCAAAACTCATCCATCAATACAGAATGTACTGTTATTGATGTAGAGGGCTTTTTGGATGCCTATACGGTGGCTGAATTGGAAGAAACGTTTAATCGCTTGATTAAAGAACAAAAGTTCAAATTGATTGTAAATCTTGCCAAATTAGACTATATCAGTAGTGCCGGTTTGGGAACATTTATGGGTGTTATTGATGAGATTCGCGACAACGATGGTGATATTATTTTAATCAATCTCTCGCCGAAGATCTTTAAAGTGTTTGATCTTTTAGGATTTTCTGAATTATTTGAGATTGTGGATAATGAAGCTGCGGCGGTTGCGAAATTCATTGAAGGGCAATAATTTGTGTTGGTATTGTGTATCAACCTTCTCGAAAAATCCACCGTGTAAAAATAAAAGGGCAGTTTTGGCATTAAAAACGTCTTGCACATTTTTTAAAACCGGATTTTATTGTGCTGGCGCGAATACGCTGGGCAGCCTGCCCGGCTTGCCCAGCGTATTCGGGGGCGAATGTCGGATGCCGGGTAAGCCCGTGGATTTTTATAATTTGAAAATATCTCGACCCACAAGGGTTTTGGTGTAATGGTTATTTCAATACTACGAATCGGGAATTCGGCGTATGCAGGCTCATCATTTTGAAATTATTGTGGATTGTAAAGAAATGGTATCTGGAGAACCGGCAAAAATTACGGTCAGGGCGGTGGATCCGACCGGTAATTCAATAGAGACATATCATGGTCAACCTCATTTGATTGTTGATAAAGGATTGATTTCACCGGTTTTGGCCAGAGGATTTCAAAAGGGTGTCTGGCAATCGGATTTTATCCTGACCGGCCCGGGACAGGTGAAAATCAGGGTCTGGGATAAAGATGGTGTGGGTGAGACATCGCTTCGTGTTGTAGAAACAGGTCAGTTAGTATCCTTTCCGGTTGATGTCAAATGCCCCGGATGCGAAAAAAAGAATATTGCCGGGAAAATCGATGTTTTTCGATGTATTCATTGCAATGAAATTTATTATGTGGATAAATTTGGACATGTAATTCCATTGAAGCATGGAAAAAACAGCGAGATGGGATATGTTAAGTATTTGGAATTTAAAATTCCCAGTGATGTTAATTATTTAAATCATGTGCGGAATTTTATCGTTGGTATATCAAGTGAAGAAAATATTGATGAAGAAAAAATAGCTCAGATTGAGATGTCGCTTGACGAAGCGCTTGCGAATGTGGTCGAGCATGCCTATTCTTTTGATCCATATCAAGAAATTCAAGTTGAAGCCTGGCTATATTCTGATAAACTGGAAATAGTCATCCGGGACCATGGTCGTTCTTTTGACAGTGACAACACACCACTGCCTGATTTGAAAAAGCATATTGAAGAACGGCGTGTCGGAGGGCTGGGACGGTATCTGATCGTCAAGTTTATGGATGAAGTGCACTACCGGAGTGATAATCATATCAATGAACTGAGAATTTTAAAGCGTTTTTAATATGTTAGCTGTGAATTTACCGGCTTTTCAGCCGACCGCAGTATGCCGGGCAGGCTGACCATGGCGTTCGCGCCGGCACGATAAGAAAAAGTGTGTTTTTTTCTAAAAGTGTTATGATGAAGATGCCGGTTGAACTGGTTTGGCGTTCGACTGAGCAAGGGGATTTGACAAGGAGTTCATTTTGTTAGAATTCAAAAACCCATTTTTACAGAGAAGCAAGTTTATGTTTATTCTTTATGGCAGCCTGGTTATTATTATTGGGCTGGTCTTCACCGCCTTTTTGGGTTATCGATTGCTGGATACAAAATTGGGTATTCCCCTCGTGGCAATCAGCCTTTTTTTAGTTGTTATTACAGTTTTTACAAATTATCTGATGTTTTCCCAGTTATTTAAACCGATCCAACTACTTATCCGAGAAACCGAGGAAACCCTGCAAGGAATGCGAAAAGGCGGGATATCTCTGGTGCGGGATGATGAAATCGGTCTTTTGGCGAATAATTTTAATCAGATTGTTCTGGATGCTCAAATGAAACGAATGGAGCTTGAGACCTCCAACCGGGAATTGGCCTCCCACGCTGAAATTATTGAAAAAACCTATCGTGAACTGGATAAAAAAGTTTACGATCTTTTCACGCTTTTTAATATTGGGAAAGAACTGAATTCGACCCTTTCTGTGGAATCAATTTTAAAAATAACCTGTTTTACTTCTATGGGGCAGTTGGGAATTACGACAATGACCATTCTGTTTTTAGAAGGCGGCGAAAACGAACGGACGATGTCCAAAGTTTATGTAAAAGGGATGCGCAAGGATCCCAACCGGCCGGAAACGCTGCGCACCAGTGAAGAATTTCTGAATTTTTTACGACTGCATGAACAGTCCTTATTAATTGAGGAAATGGAAGCCAAACCGGAATATAAAGCGGAATTGGATTTTTTCAATGCATACAAGGCACATCTTGTGGCACCCTTGATGGCCAAAGACCAGATTATCGGTGTTATGCTTCTGGGACGGAAACTATCGCAGGATGAATTTGCGCAGGGGGAAAAAGATTTTATCAATACGCTGGCATCTTTGTCTGCATTGGCGCTTCGCAATGCCCGCCACTATGAACAAGCAATTACTGATGCAATGACCAAGTTGTTTTTAAAGCGCTATTTTCAGATTAGACTTGATGACGAAATAAAGCGTGCCGGCCGTTATCATAACAAAATGACATTGATGATGATGGATATTGATCATTTTAAGCGGATTAATGACACCTACGGTCATACCAAAGGGGATGAAGTGCTGATAGCCGTTGCCAATGCGATTAAGGATAATTTCCGTGATGTGGATGTCGCGGCGCGTTATGGCGGTGAGGAATTTTCGGTTATTATGCCTGAAGTTTCCAAGGAAGATGCCCTGATTCCGGCGGAACGTCTTCGGAAAGCGGTTGAGAGCATCCCGTTTGTTTTAAACGGCGAGAATGTGACAATGACGATTTCCATTGGGTTGGCCGAGTTTTCAAAAGATGCACAAACACCATTACTGCTGATAGAAGCGGCGGACGCCGCTTTGTACCGTTCCAAGGAAAATGGACGGAATCAAACCACCACCGCCTAAATAGCCTATGCCGCGTAAGCCGAAAAAGAAGAAAAAAGTAAAAGTGTCACGCCCGATACCATGGCTGAAATGGATTGTCGGTACGTTGCTGCTTATTCCCGGTTTTTTTTCCACCCTGGTCATCATTAGTCACTTTCGGAAATTTACCTTTGGCACACCAACGCAACTGGCGCTGATTACAGGTGCCGGCATTTATCTGGTGATGCACCTATTGCTGTGGAAACCGGTATTTATGCATGTGATGGGGCATGAGTTGACGCATGCTTTTTGGGCAGTTATTCTTGGGGGGCGTATTAAATCCTTGCTGGTTTCGCGGGAAGGCGGCCAGGTAACGCTGTCAAAAACAAATTTTTTTATTGCATTGGCACCCTATTTTTTTCCGATTTATACATTTCTTATTTTGCCGATCTATTTTATTGCGGCACCTAAATTTTATTCAGTATTGGCATTTTTTGTTGGATTTACGCTTGCGTTTCATATCGGACTTACATTGCATTCATTGCGGGACCAACAGAGTGATATTGTGCAGGTGGGGACGTATTTTTCTTTGTCATTTGTATATTTTATGAATATTTTGGTTTTGGCCATCATTATTTCTGTTATTTCACCGGAAGTGATGACACTGGTGGAATTTTTTAAAGAAACCTGGGTGTTGTTTTTTCGATTTGTATTATGGTTTGGTGATATTATTTTTGAGTTTTTGGAAAATACTTGGTGGATCACGACTGGAAACGGTAGAGCATGAAATTAAGAAACATCCTTTTTAGTCTGGCGGGCGGTTTGCTGGCAACCATGGCTTTTCCTAATCCGGTGTTTTATAAACTGCAATGGCAGGGAGGTTTTTTGGCCTTTGTTTGTTTGGTGCCCTTGCTCATGGTACGCAGTCCGCAGCGGCCCTGGTCGGCATGGCGCCTGGGATTTGTTTTTGGGATGGTTTATTTAGGCGGGGCGATCCTTTGGATGGCTGGGATGAAATCAATGCATCCGCTCGGTCCGCTGGCATGGTTGATTCTTTCTGCTTATCTGGCGTGTTACCCGGCTTTGTTTTTGTGGGCCTATCACAAATTACTTGCACGCAGGATTTCTGTTTGGATTGCAGCACCCATGCTTTGGATCGTGCTTGAATATGTTCGGGATTATTTGATTTCCGGTTTTCCCTGGGTTGCGTTGGGGTATGCACATTATCAGAATCCTTTCATGCTTGCCGTCGCACCGGTGACCGGCGTCTGGGGACTTTCCTGGATAACCGTTTTGGTTAATGTTGGTGTTTATAAAATTTTGGTAAAAATATTTCCGAAAATTGCAGGCGAGGATACGGTTCGCGGCACACCCCCGGTTGACAGACGACAGGGGTGGTTACGCCAGAGTGGTCTGCTGCTTATGCTTTTACTCCTTATGGGGGGTGTTTTGTATGAGAAAAAAGCTTATGACCAGGAGCAGTTAAAGGTATCGGAATATTCAGTAGCTGCATTGCAAGGAAATATTGATCAAAATCAACCGTGGGATCAGGCCTATCAGAAAAAAACGCTTGAAGTCTATGCCAAACTAACGGCAGATGCCAAGCAAGCCGGCGCCGAATTAAGTGTTTGGCCTGAGACCGCTTTTCCGGGGATATTTAGTTTGGATCAACAATTATCCTTAATTATTCGAGATTGGTCGCGGCGATTCCAGATGGCCCAACTGGTGGGGACGGATGAAGTTGAAAAATCTTCAGGAAAAGAATATCTGTATTTTAATACACTGCTTCTGATTGATGCGCAGGGGAACCATCGGGGGCAAACAGCAAAACGGCATTTGGTCCCATTTGGAGAGTACGTGCCCATGAAAGATTCATTGTTGTTTTTTGTTCATAAGGTGGTGCGCCGGTATGGGGGGGCAGGCTGGACCCCTGGTAGGGAACGAAAAGTACTGAAGTTGGGCAAAGGCGTTGTGGGTGGGTTGATTTGTTTTGAAAGTATTTTTTCGCGTTATGGCAGAGAGTTGGTAAAAAAAGGGAGTAATCTTTTAGTCGTTATTTCAAATGATACTTGGTTTGGTAAAACGGCAGCACCTGCCCAACATACATCGTTTTCTGTTTTACGTGCAGCGGAGACTTCCCGATATTTGGTCCGTGCCGCGACGACAGGGTATTCATGCATCATTTCTCCGCGGGGCCGGATTTTAACGGCACTTCCGATTGATCAGGCTGGTCAAATTACAAGCACTGTTCGATTATTACATCATCAGACACTGTTTGTGCGCTATGGGAATTGGCTTTGCTGGATTTGTGGATTTGTGTTATTCTTGGAAATCTTTTTGCCTTTGGCAATCCTGAAGACACGCCGCAGGTTTGGCTGGGAATAAATTTTGAATTCAAATTAAAACAATGTAAAAGGAGAAACGGGATGGATGTGGTCATTGTAGGTTCCGTGGCGCTGGATGATGTAAAGACCCCGGAGGGTGAGGTGAAAGATGCGCTCGGCGGATCAGCGGTATACGCATCTTTATCCGCCGGTTACTTTACCTCGCCGGGGATTGTAGGTGTTGTGGGGGAGGATTTTTCTGATGCACATGTTGCATTGCTGGAAAAACATGGCGTATCTTCTGTGGGCTTGGAAAGAACCCAGGGAAAAACATTTCATTGGGAAGGTTATTACGAAAAAGAGATGGGGACGGCATTTACAGTGGATACTCAGCTAAATGTTTTTGCCGTTTTTTCACCGAAAATCCCCGGGAAGTATAAAGATGCACCGTTTCTTTTTTTGGCCAATATTGATCCGGAACTGCAGTTGGAAGTGTTGGATGCCATGGATCGGCCCCGGTTTGTGATGTTGGATACAATGAATCTTTGGATTGACATTAAGCGCGCGGCATTGCTTGAGGTCATCAAGCGTGTCGATATGGTTGTGGTTAATGATGCAGAGGCCAGACAGTTATCCGGCCAATCCAATCTTATTTCAGCAGCCCGCTGGATTCAGGCGCTGGGGCCTAAAGGCGTGGCGGTTAAAAAAGGGGAACATGGTGCCTTGGTGTTTTGGGAAACAGCGATGGGGGTTTTGCCCGCCTTTCCGGTGGTTGCTGTGAAGGACCCGACCGGTGCCGGAGATACCTTTGCCGGCGGATTGATTGGCGCTTTGGCCCAACAAAATGAAATTACGATCGACACCTTGAAAACTGCGGCTTCCGTTGGGACGGTTATGGCGTCTTTCACAGTGGAAGATTTTTCAGTCAATCGTCTTGCCGGATTGACTGAAAATGATATTGGTGACCGGCACAAAAAATTAAAACAGATATCTGAAATACGTGATAGCGCTTTGACCATTTCGTGTTCGGGAAAATAGCGTATGAAAACGCGAGAGAGGTAGCAGATGAATTCAAATAAATTGAACAGAATCCCACCTTATATTTTAGCAAAAGTAACTGCAGGAACGAAAACAGCACGCTTGCGCGGTGAAGATATTATTGATTTTGGGATGGGAAATCCCGATATGGGAACACCCCAACACATTGTTGACAAACTGGTGGAGGCAGTGCAAAAACCACAGAACCATCGCTATTCCGTCTCAAAAGGGGTTTTTAAACTGCGTGAGGCTGTCTGTCAGTGGTACGCAAGACGGTTTGATGTTGACCTGGACCCTGACCGTGAAGCGATTGCCACTATCGGTGCCAAAGAAGGTATTTCTCATTTAATGCTGGCGTTGTTGGATCCGGGCGATGCGGTTATCGTACCGACGCCATGCTATCCCATCCACGCCTATTCAGTGGTTTTGGCGGAAGGCAATGTGATCGGAATTCCATTTAAGCCGGGGGAGGATATTTACCCGAAAATTGTCGATGCCTGTAAAAATGCTTGGCCGAAACCTAAGGCGATCATCCTTTCATATCCGCAGAATCCTACAGGTACAACGGTGGAGCTTGAATTCTTTGAAAAAATTGTTGCACTGGCCAAACAGGAGAAATTTTTGGTCATCCACGATCATGCGTATGCTGAACTGTGTTTTGATGACTATAAATCGCCAAGTTTTCTTCAAGTGCCGGATGCCAAGGACGTTGGGGTGGAATTTTATTCAGTCTCAAAGACGTATAATATGCCGGGATGGCGGATCGGTTTTATGGTAGGAAATCATGAGGCGGTCGGCATATTAAGCAGAATAAAAAGCTATCTGGATTACGGAATGTTTGCGCCAATTCAGATAGCCGGGATTTGTGCGCTCAATGGGCCGCAAGACTGCGTGAAGGAAATCGTGGATACTTATAAATTCCGGCGTGATACCCTAGTTGACGGGTTGAATAAATTGGGGTGGAATGTTCCGAAACCGGATGCCACAATGTTTGTCTGGGCACCGATTCCTGAAAAATATAAAGAAATGCCGTCTGTTGATTTTGCCATGAAAATGTTGGATGAGGCCAAAGTGGCTGTGTCACCGGGCGCGGGTTTCGGCGAAGGCGGGGAAGGTTTTGTCCGGTTCGCTTTGATTGAAAATGAGGAAAGAATCCGGCAGGCATTGCGCGGTATCAAGAAAATGTTTTGCTAGACGATTATTTATAATTTATTGATTTTTGGTGCCGGTGAGATGGGGATAGTAAACCAGAAACGACTCCCTTCATTGATCCGGCTTTCAACCTGGATTTCCGAACCATGTGCCTCAAGGATTTCTTTTACAATCGCAAGTCCTAATCCGGTTCCGACATATTTACGCGTGGAAGACGAATCAACCTGAAAAAAACGTTGGAAAATTTTCTTGATTGATTTTTTGGGGATGCCGGCTCCGGTATCGACAATACTGACTTCGAGTCGTTTTTCTTCGTTTTTTAGTTCCTTATCAGTGCCGGGTGCCAGTACTTTAAGTATGATTTTGACGGAGCCGTTTTCCGTGAATTTGATGGCATTGGTAACCAGATTTTGTAAAACTTGTTGGATTTTATGCCGGTGCATTCTGACCATGACAGGATGCTTCGGACCTTGCCATAGCAATTTAATGCCTTTATTTTTTGCCAGTTCAATTGTATCGGAAATAACATCTGAGACCAGTTCCTGGAAAATCAATACTTCCATATTTTTTAAAAGCATTTTTTGATCTTGGATTTTTGCCAATGTTAGCAGGTCATTAATAAGGTTTAATAGGTTGTTGACATTGCGGCTCATGATTTGGAATTTTTCTTTTTGATCAGCACTTAGGACGCCGATTTTATCGGTTGAAAAAAGCTCGATATAAGTTTTGATTGTCGTGATTGGCGTCCGAAGTTCATGGGATACATTGGAAAGAATGCGGTTTTTAAAACGGTCCATTTCCTGGAGATCCTTATTAACCTCTTCACGTTCCTTGATTTTAAGCTGCAGTTCAATATACAAGAGGGCATTTTCCACTGCGATCCCCAGTTCGTCGCCAATACGGGTCAGCTGGTCAAGGTCCTTGTAATGGAGGAAATATTTTTGGTTGCTGGCAATCGCGAGAAGTCCGACAATACGTTTTTTTGAACGGAGAGGAACCAGCAAGAGGTCGCGGATATTGTCCGTTGCATCCAAAGTCTGGGATTTGAAATGACGCGCAACATCCCGGATAAGGGATGGTTTGCCCGATGTATACATTTTTTTCATGAGTCCCTGAAGAAATGAGAAATCACGTAAGCGGGAAACAGTATTCTCTGAGATGCCCAGATAAGAGACGAGGCTCATGCGTTTGAGCTGTGGATCAAAAACATAAATCCAACCGGAAAAAGTTTGCATCATCTGGAGAATTTTTCTTAAGCTGCGATCAAGGAAAGTATTGAGATCGATGGATTGGTTGATGATGCTGGTGATCTCATTGAAAAAAGTAAGTTTACGCGTTTTTTTTTGGATTTCTTCATTTCGGAAGACCAGGGTATGCACCATTTGATTAAATGTTTGGGTGAGACGTCCGATCTCATCTTGCGACCTTACAGGAAGCGGCTCTGCCAGTAATCCGGCTTCAAATAATTTAATACCGTCCTCCAGTTCTTCCAATGGACGCATGACTTGGGATATGAAGAGGAGACCTGCACTCAGTGTGAAAAGGAGTGGGCCGGTTAAGAGCGCCAGAAGTATCCAGCGCATACGAAAAATGCGGCGCGTGATAATCTCCGAATCCTGTTCCAGAAACACCCCCCAATCCAATTGGTTGCAGTGCGCGTAGGTTCTGAAAACATTGACGCCTTGATCATTTGGGGAGGTGAGCACTTTGGAACCCGAATAGGCAAAAGCGGGATTTTGTGCGGAAGAAAGTCTTTCGTGAACTAAAAGTAAATACTGTTTAATCCGACTGCCCTGAGCAAGTCTGGGATGAAAAAGAATTTTTCCCTCGCGATTCACCAGGGCAAATTCAGTTTTAGGTCCGAAATGCCATTTTTGAATGGCAGCTATAAGATCATCAAGAGATAAAAAAATTGTTAAAAAATCCCGATTTTCATCAGCATTCGTAAAGGGGATCGTGTATTTTAGCGGGATGGCCAATTCGCCGAGTTCTTTGAAGTAACATGCGTTTCCGATTGCATAGGAAACACTTTTGATGGTTTTATTATGCGGGGGCAAAAAAAGAGCGCTGGGAATTAAGGGGACTTTTTTTCCCGGATTAGTATTTTTTGAGTAGATCCGATTGCCATCGAAATCCTCCAGGGTTATCGCAGAGATGATCGGGAAAGCAGTGGTGAGGTCCATAAAAGCGGATTGGAAGAAATCAGGATTTTGGAAATTTGAGGTATGCCATCGGGAAATCATACCGGCAATTCTTTCGAATTGGTTTATATAGTAAGAATCAATGAACCGCGCCAGTTCGCCGGAATAACTTTGATTTTGTTTCTCGTTATTCCATGAAATATAGGAGGTCTTGGTTCGCATGGCAAAAAAAGCGAAAAAAATAAAATTCATTGCGGTTAATGCTAAAACGATGAGTAATAATTTATTACGGATTTTATTTTGGAAAATGACGTGATGCCACAGCAAGCGCCAATAGATGCCTAGTTTATGAAAAGGAGTACGGTGCGTCATGGGGATATTGTATTTCGAAATGAAAGAAAAATCAAGAAAGCACTCAAGTGTTTGACAATATTATTTGGGTGCATTACAATAGCATATCAAAAAAATAAAATGAACAAGTTTTGGGTATGTGTGCCGATGGGCGTAATGATGGTGCTTGGGATGCTTACCCAGTCTTTATTTTTTGTGTTTTTAAAATACGACTCATAGGGAGTGCTCGTCATGGGGAAGATATTTTTAACTAAAGAGGGTTTTGAAAAAATGGAAGCGGAATTGACTCATCTAAAGGGACCCCGTCGGCGTGAAGTGATTCAGGCGATTCAGGTTGCACGTGAGCACGGTGATCTCTCGGAAAATGCAGAATATGATGCAGCCAAAGATGAACAGGCTAAATTGGAATTGCGCATCAGTCAGCTTCAGGAACAGCTGGGCAATGCGCAAATATTGGACAAATCAAATATTCCGGAAGGAAAAATTTCTTTGGGGCAAAAAGTCCGGTTGGAAGATTTGGCGACAAAGGCGGAAATCGAATATTATTTGGTGGCCCCGGAGGAGTCGGATTTTGAAACAAACCGGATATCGGTTACGTCTCCCATCGGGAAAGGTTTGGTAGGAAAAACGGTGGGTGCAGAGGTTGAGATTCGTATTCCGGCCGGTGTGAAAAAGTATAAAGTACTTTCCGTTAAAATGGCGTGACTGAAGTCGCGTTGGTTAACTCTTTGCTTTGGTTATCAGGAACACTCCTAATCCTAAAAAAATAAAATTAGCGATCCAGACGGATAAAAACGGCGGCAGTGTGCCGTTTTTTCCGAAGGATGTTCCGACGGCAATAAATCCGATATAAAAAAAACCGGTCACAATGGTGATGACAAATCCGATGGCAGTTCCGACAATGGCACGCCGGCCGGTCGGGAAAATAAATGGGAGTGCAACACCTAAAAGTGCCAAAATAAAATTGGAAAAAGGGAAAGCGATTTTTAAATGATAGTTGACTTCCTCGGCGCGCGGGTCGGTTCCCATTTCACGCAACAGGTTGATTTGGGTCTGGAGTTCCTTGATGGGGGTTGCGAGCATTAAGTCGTCGTCTTTTTTCTGGCGGATGAAATCAATGGGTGATTCTCGAAACGGTATTTTGTACTCATCGAATTTCAGGTAACGGTTTACAGCACCGGAGTCGTCAAATGCACGCAGTGTTCCATTTTGGAATATCCAATGCCCGTCTTTCCAGGATGCCTGGGGCGCATCCAACCGTTCAATGATATCACGTTTTTTATCCAGCTTTAACAGCATCACATCAAACATTTTTCCCGTCTGGGCATTCAGGTGCTGAGTATGTAAGATGCGGCGGCCTGAAACGCTGCGGGTGAGCCAGTCACGCCGATACCGGAAGGTTTCATCGGATTTATGCTCGATATTGACACGCTTGATATGGTAGGCACGAGGGTTGGTATAGGGAATAACAATTTCATTAAAAATCATGACCATGCCCACAATCGACAGGGCGGTGATTAATATCGGCATGGCAATTTTTAAAAAACTTACACCGCAGGCACGCAGTGCGACAAGTTCATTGTTGCGTCCGAGTTGTCCTAAAGAAAAAAGTGTTGAAAGTAAAACCGCCAAAGGAAGGACTTGGACCATAAAATAGGGGATTTGATAGAGATAAAATAAAATGACCAAGGATATCGACGGTTTGTGATTGACGAAAGAACGCATATCATCGACCAGCTCCGCGATGACATAAAGTCCCACAAAAACCATGATCGTGAATAATAATGCTTTTAAAAATTCTTTGGTGATATAACGTGAGATAATTTTCATAATCGGGAAACTCTTCGGAGGCGTTTGAACGGTGAGGGCGGATGTTCCCGGATGACCCAGGCAAGTCCGTAGAGACCGGCGCCGGTTAAGATGATATTTGGCAGCCACATGGATAAAAATGGATGCATGCGGCCGTCTGCGCCGAATGTTTCACCCAGGGAAATAAAAATGTAATACAAAAAAATGAGCATCACGGCTATGAAGTAGGAAAAATACCGTCCTGAACGCGGGGCAAGAATGCCGGCCGGTGCACCGATGAGTACGAATGCCAGACAGGCAAAGGGGATGGACATTTTTTTTTGGTATTCCACCCGGAGCAGGTTGATATCTTTGCCTTCTGCCTGATTTTTTTTGATTTGAAGTTGAATGTCATGCATTGACATTTCCCGTGCACCCCGCTTGATTTCCTTTTTTTGGTTGAATAATTCGCGCTTGATATCCAGGTCTAAAAAGGTCGTGTTGAAATTAATCCGGGAAAACATGTCCGGGTCTTTTTTAGGGGCGATCTGCATATAACCCTGTTCCAATTTGAGCATGACCCGCCGGTTTTCCGAATCGCTGATGAGCTGTCCGCGTTTGGCCACGATGGTACGGACCGGGTCGTTCGGTTTTTGACCGCGTACCAAAACCATGACACCTTTTAACTCGCCGGTAATGGGATTTTTGCTGTCCACCCGAAAGACATAGCCGTCAAAATCTTCAACGAAGACATGTTCGCGGATAACAATGGCCGCACGCTGCCGAACAATATCAAAGTAAAGATTGCGATAGGCTAAGTTGGCATTGGGCAAGACGGTATTATTAAATAGAATCATGCCAATGGTGAGCAAGGATGCGATTAAAATAATTGAGCGCAGCATGGGGAGGGGTGAGATGCCGGATGCTTTCATGGCGGTGATCTCATTGTCGGCGTTTAAGCGTGAAAAAACGACCATGACGGCGACCAAACATGCCATGGGAACTGTGATCGCGAAGGTAGCCGGGAGTATGAAAATCAATAATTTAAGGACGGTGAAAACGGATACGCCGTATTTCACAATTAGATCCGAGAGCGTAAAAATTTTATCCATAATGAGAATAAATGTGAAAATTGTCACACCCATGATAAAGGGGAAAAACAATTCTTTGGCAATATAGCGCTGTAAGGTCTTCATGGGTGTTGCGTTTCCTTTTTGGGCGGTATCGCCCCGCTTTTTTTATCGGGCAAGAAATTATACGCGAAGAAGAAATGATTTTCACGAATTCTTTTTCCTTTTGCTGAAGCTGTGAAAATCGGGAGTGATTCTATGTGTTCGAATTTTTTTCGGATGTGCTCCATTTCCCAGTAGTCTTCACAAACATAGAGCGCATTTTGTCCCTTGAGCAGTTCGCTCCGGTCCCAGAAACGGTACTGGTTATTGGCGGGTTCCCGTAAAGGGAGTAATTGAACCTGAGGCTGGCCAGGGGTATAAAAATTGAGGATACCACCCATCTGATAGCGCCGTGCAGCAAGAAAAGCGCCTTGCGGACTTTTGGCCCGGAGTTGTTCCAAATAAAGGGCGGTTTGTTTGCCCAGGGGCCGCCAACCGCGAACTCGATTAATCGAGTTCGCGGCATTACCGGAAAGCGGAAGTACGCCAACCGCAGCTTCGAGATAAACCAAGGCGGTTAGGCTAAATGAAAAAATGAGTGTTGCTAAAATCCATTTTCGTAAACGCAGTGGGTTTTTTTTAAAATGAATTGAAATCCAGCCTGCCAGCAGGGCAATGGCGGCGGGATAAGCCGGTGCCGGCCAGTTGGCGTAAACCTGTGTCTTCACGGAGATAAGTAAAAAGAAGATGAAGATGGGTGCTGAAAAACAAGTGGTAAATAAGAAGGCCTCGCTCAAGTCAAATGCTTTTCGCCATTGTTTCCATCCAATCACCGGCGAGGCCAAACAAAAAAAACCGAGAAGCGGGCTCAAAACAGCCAACTGTCCGCCCAGATAGTCACCTACCGTTTTCAACTGAAAAGCCCAGAGTTTTTTTACGCCGCCTAAATCACCCACATGACCAAATGAAGCCCAATCATTGCCGGCATTCCAAAAAAGGATGGGCGAGACAACCAGAAGTGTGATGAATCCGCTTATGTAAAGATGCGGTTTTTTCCACCAAATACGTTGTTGCGGAGAAAGGATAAGAAACAGCAGCAAACAAGGTACGAATAGCGCCATGGTGTATTTGGAAAGTGCGCCCAGGCCCAGAACAAGTGCACCTAACCACCAGCCTGGTTCCCAATGGTGAATGATTGCGTTTAAAAATAAGTAAAGACATGCAATCCAAAAGAAGAGCATAATGGAATCATGCATCATCAACACCGCACCTACGGAAACAAGCAATGCAGATTGGAACCCTAAGAAACCATACCAAGCGGCCCGGGTGGATTTGAAAAGTTTGATGATGAGCTCGAAAAAAATCCAGGAAGACAAAAAAGAGAGGATGACTGAACCCATACGTACTTGCCATTCTTGGGTTGAACCGAACAATTTTGTAAAAAATCCAATCACCAGGGCCAACATGGGGCCTTGATCAAAATAGGACCAGTCAAGATGCCGGGACCAAGTCCAATAATAAGCTTCATCAGGCGCGAGTTCAAATTGGCTGGATAAAAAGATGCGAAAGGCAGTCAAACTAATCAAAAGAATCCAGAAAAGTCTGCGATAGATGTCCAAAACCGACTCCTTGAAAGGCAGTGCCAGGAAATAATAATGAATCCAGGACATTCTAGAGGTCATTGGCGCAGCTGTCAAGCGAGGACTGATCGTGATGGGGGGATGTAAACGCTTTAAATAAGTTGTTTTTCCAGAGGGGGCGGGAGTTTGGTGATTTTGATTAAAAATCTTGCGACTTTTGGAAAGTCTTGTGATAATAGGCGTCAATGGGGTGTCTGAAATGGGGAAAATGA
This sequence comes from bacterium, assembly GCA_021108215.1. Classification (NCBI taxonomy): domain Bacteria; species bacterium. The sequence continues at coordinate 141,987 of JAIORK010000012.1, forward strand.
AATGTGTCCAACGGCATCCAGGGCACTTAGGAGAGTTTCTTTGTTTGCGTCTAAACGATTCAGGCTGCTTTTTATTCTGAGCGTCCTGCTATTATCTTATAGCAACGGTTTTGCAGCGGCACCTGCTGTTCTTCAGGGTGTCACGTCGACTGTACAACCACTGATTGTCAATCAATCGGGCAATACAATTCCAGTGATTGCTGTTCAACCGGTTGCGAACACACCGCCTGCCGTTGCCTTGGGCAACACGCTTAATGCACGAACCAATACGATGACCGCACACGGCGAAAAACAATCCCGGAAAAAAATCTATTCATTGGCGGTGCCTCGGGGACTGCAAGCCAAAGCCGGAGGAAATAAAGTCCTGCTCGCTTGGGAGCCGATACAATCGGGGGCTAATTCGAAAGTCGCGTACCACGTTTTTCGTGGTATCCGACCGGTTTTATTACCCGAAGACGTCGAATCCTGGCCTGAACCGTTAAATAAAAAATCTATTTTAAAAAACTATTTTATGGATGCGCCTGGAAAATCCAGAATCCCGCCGGTTGCCAATCAACAATACTATTATAATGTGATGGCAGTTGATGCCCAAGCGAATCGGTCGCCCTTGTCGGCACCACTTAAAGTGTTGAATGCATTTGAACTGTCCACCCCGGTTGGTTTCAAAGGCAGTTCCCAAGATCAGGCGATTTTGCTTTCCTGGGGAAAAGCATTTTCCGGCGGGCAATACGGGCTGGCAGGTTACCGGGTTTTTAGGTCCGCGACGAAAAATAGACTTGGCAAGCCGGTCTTGGAAAAACTTGTTCAAGAGACAAGCTATCTCGATCAGGGTACAGCGGGTGAAACACTTGTTAATACAATGAATTATTTTTACACGCTTTTTGCAGAGGATGTCCGGGGCAACCGGTCTTTGGCAACCGATCAGATCATGGTGATGCCCTTTGTGGCAGCCGGGATTCCCACTTATGTAACCGCGACAGGAAAAACCGATGATGTGATTGAATTGCAGTGGCGTACGCCGGAGGGCGGTACATTTAAGCTGAAAGGTTACAATATTTACCGGAAATCCGACCAGGAACAAACCGCAGTTAAGATTAATAAGACGTTGGTAAGCAGCACGATCTACCGGGATTCTGAACAAAATAGCACCGTCAAACCTATTTTGGGCCGGTACTATACGTACACACTCAGAGCCGTGGATGAAAAAGGTAATGAAGGGGCGGCTTCTGCGATTGCCCAGGCCAATCCAAGAGCACCGATTGAAATTCCTGCCAGTGGTCTTATATCCACCTCGATCCCGGGATTACCGCCGGAATCATCTTTGACAATTTCCGGTAAGAAAAAAATTGATATTTCTTATACCGAGGTTATAGCGCTGAAAAAAGGCGAGGAAACGACGGATGAACGCTATCCTTCCATTACGTCAGGTTTGAGCGATGGTTTTAATCTCGAACAAGAACTGCAAGTCAGGCTGCAAGGGAAGGTGGGCAAGAAAATTTCGGTGGATGTTGATTATGATGATACCAAAGAGGAACAACAGAAAATTTCAATTATCTATGCCGGTGATCCGGATGATGTTGTTCAGGAAGCCGCTTTTGGCGATATTTTACTTGATCTGCCGCGAACCGAGTTTGCCGGGTACAATAAAAATTTATTCGGGGCTAAAATTAAAGTGGCGTTGGATAAATTTCGTTTTACAGCCATTGGCGCGCAGACCAAGGGGATCACGGTAACTGAGAAATTCAAAGGCAACACGTCGGCCCGGATTATTGATAAACAGGATATCAGCTTTACGCCGTTTAAATATTATTATCTTACCAAGGATGCCACGCAGGTCAATCATCCGGATTTGTCTAATTACAATGCCACTGAAGCACGTCACGGCATTGTTCCCGGCTCGGATATCGTCTATGTGACCAATGGCGTTGTCACAGCCGAAACCATTAATACCACCACCGCTTCAGGTCATCTGGTGAAATTTAATAAATATTCTCCCGGGGTTGATTACTCGGTTGATTATGAACGCGGTATTCTTTCCTTTAATTCAACGATTCAGCAGACCTGGATGATCGCCCTGGCGTATAAATATTATGATGCCGCCGGGACGGTACATACAATTGGGTATACTGCCGCTGGGGATGAATTTGACTGGACCATCGCAGGGCTTCAAGTTCCCACCGACGGTTTAACCTCTGATAATGCTCATTTGATCCAGGATTATAACAGCACGACGAATGAACGATCTTATATTATGATGCTCATGAACCGCTATTCGCTGGGTTATCAGAATATTAAGGACCCGCAAAGCGACCCGGATTTTGTGATCAAGGTTTTTTCGACGAGCGGCAGTGAACGGTTTATTCCTCAACCCTCAGATACGAAAAAGGCGGAAGAAATTTATAAAATAGATCCTACTTTTGGCACGATCGAATTTAGACATAATTACCCTTTTAAAGCCGGGACAACTGATTTTATAACCGGGACGGATGTCTATGCCGATGATGCGCAGGATGCCTATAGTACGCTCAACAACCCCTCGCTCTCCAGCGGCGGTGATTCGGGCAAAGCCAATAAATATTATATTCATATTGAATTTAAAAATTTAATTACAACTTTTCAATTGGCCAACTGGAATGTCATAAAAAATTCAGAAATCATAAAAAAAGACGGCGCCAAAATGCAGCGTAATACTGATTATTATATTGATTATGACACCGGATTTATTACTTTTTTGAATCCGGAAAGCATTGCTTCCACCACCGAGATTACCGTCACGTATGAGTATCTGCCTTTTGGGAGTAACTTGCAGTCCAATCTGTTTGGCGCCCGGGCGGAGTATGACATTATTGAGAAAAAACTTTCGATTGGTTCAACCTTTTTATACAATGCCAGCCAGACTCCCCAGGATGTACCGGATGTCAATTCGACCCCAACTTCACTGATGCTTATTGATGGTGATGCCAAATTTAATCTCAATCCGGAAGATTTTGGGGAGTGGTCCCTACCTTATCTGGGTAAATTTAAAGTACCGGTGACCATTGATGTTTCAGCGGAGGTGGCGTACAGCTCCTATGCGGTGAATACCTATCGCAAAGCAGGGGAAGACGGCGTGGCCATGATTGATAGTATGGAAGGGTCGGACAATATTTTATCGTTGCCGGTCAGCGAAAACGCGAATAATATTTGGTTTCCCACATCCCGCCCCAGCACCGAGCTTCCGGAAAATAGACGCTATGTCTATTTGACAGATGCTTTTGAGACCGGGCGTGTTCCGGTTGACAGTAATGATAAATCGCATCAAATGCGCTGGTATTACTCGGATATGACCGCAGATACCTGGGATGGTTTTATTTATCCGCTTTCTTCATCCGGCTCCAATCTCAATGATTATAATTATATTGAAATGTCGATTTACAGCAATGCTGATGCCGCCCATCCTGTGGTGCTGCGGGTTGATCTCGGGGTCTTGAGTGAGGATTCCAATGGCAATGGAAATCTGAATTTCGAAGGTGATCGCGAAACCTATAAAGAAGCGGATGATGTCGGGATTAATAATTATATGACGGACCCTTATTCAATTCCGCCTAAGATTGCGGTGGATCCCAGTGGTGTGGCAGGCATTTATCCTACGGATGCGCCGACAGGATATTGGGGTGATGGTAATACCCGGCTGAACAATGAAGACCTGGATAATGATGATCTGCTGGATACGCAGGAAAGCTACTATGAATACGAAGTGACATTGGAACCGGGAGAATGGAAGCTGTACAAAATTTCGCTGAAAGATTTTACCGCCGCCATGGGAAACAATATTCCCACCCTGGATACACAGAGTGAAACATTTTTAAGTTATGTCAAGCATGTCCGTCTCTGGGTGAGCGGTGTAAGCGGCGATCCCAGCTCGAATTATTTTCAGATTGAATCGATGCGGCTGACCGGGAATAAGTGGCAAGCCAAAGGGTTCGCGAGTGATGGGACCGCCATTGAACCGGCCGCTTCAACGATCAATGCATCGGCAATCAGTTTGGTGACGGATGATAATTATTTGGTGAATAAAAATTTCTATGTTTATGATGAGAATAATGCGGATGAGGAACTGCGGAATGAACGTGCCTTGAAATTGGAATACAATCTGGACAGCAGTGCGATGTTGACCAATACGGTACCGGCGTATTTTTTGACCAGAACCCTGACCACGAATTCCGCAGGCTATAATTACTCCAATTATCAGTATTTGCGGATGGATGTGTATAAAAAAACCATTACCAGTCCGGGCGAAATTCTTTTTGTCCGTTTGGCGATTGATCAAAATAATTATTATCAGTATGCCATGTCCCTGGATGACGCGCCGGTGGGTACCTGGCATACATTTAAAAATGAGATGAACGGCAGTGACGGCAAACGGATTAGTGTATTTCAAACCGGGACCATTGTCGGGCTCACGAAAATTAAGGAAATTTCCATTGGCATTATCAATCCTAATACCGTCGGCACGACAGAAGAAATATGGCTTAATAACCTCCGGGTGACGGAGGCCAAGCAACGGGAAGGCATTGCCATGCGCCTCTCGTCCAGCACACGCCTGGCGGATATTTTTACGGTTTCAACTGATTTGCGTGATATCGCCTCGGATTTTTATACCATTGATGAGACCCCGTCCGGGAAGCAGCATACTACCAGCAATAAAGTGACAGGCAATTTAACAAAATTTTCCACGTTGCCGGTGAATGCAACCTGGAGCCGGACCAATAATTATACGGAACTGGAACACCGGCCTGAGCCATACTATTCCAATAATTTTGCAACCCCGGATACTGTCAACGAGACCGTGTCGGGTAATCTCAGTTATTTGGGAGTTCCCGGACTCACACTGGGTCTCAATGCCACGCAGTCGCGGCAGCAAACCGCCTATATCGATCAAATTTACAATGTGAATAATGAAGTCGAGACCCTGAATGCCATCCCCAGTGTTTCCTATACATTGCCCGGAAAAATTTTGAATGTGCCGATCGGCAGTACAACGTTTACAGGTAAATATGAATATATAGATTCCCACACCCGGTATGATGAGGAAAAAGCTGCGGATAAGAATCGCAGTGATCTTTGGAGTAAATGGAAGCATTCTAAAAATGAGACATATACTTATGTAGGGAGCTATAACCCGATTAAATATTTGAAAATTTCGCCCAGTTTTACTTATACGCAAAATAGCGATCGCGGGTATCTGTCTTGGTATAAATTTTATGCTGCACTTGATCCGGGTGGTACGGAAAGCAGCGTTTTGCAGCAAAGGTACTACTCCGATCTCCACCGTATGGCCAGTTTGAATAAAATAGCCAAGCTTAATGTTAACTTACTCAATATTCCGGTGATCACACCCAGCATCTCCTATTCAATGACCAATACCCGGGATTATGTGAGTGATACACTCTCTGTGCCCGGTTCTTTGTCCTGGCAGAGTGGTTTGGCGCTGGGGGATGTGATTGGCTGGAGCCGGTTCCCGAAATTGAATCTTTCCCAAAATTATACGGTTTCGGCAACGTACCGTAATGAGATTGGTGATGACAAAGACCAGCCGATTCACAAACTGACCTTTGATGATCTTTGGATGATTGATCCGGTGACCTTCCGGGGGGGGGGCGGTAATCTGGATACAGCCTATATCAATTCGCGAAATTTAAGCGAGAGTGTGAGCACCAACATCAGCCTGATTCCGGATGTGAGCTTTACTCCCTCGTATGCGTTTAGTTGGAACCGTTCCATGAGTTCTCAGCAAAATTTTAGTACCAAAGAGACCCTGTCGTATGGGTCCGGGGCGGTATGGAGTAGAATACCTTCGCCGTTGTGGATGCAGCTGCAGAGTCTTAATCTGGATTATCGTTATTCCCAGAACAAAACCTTTGATACAAACGAAAAAGAAATTTCAAGAAATACCACCCATACCAGCTCAGCTACGTTGCCATTCCGTTTGTTCAAGGAAATATCCAGTACAGTTAAATTTAGCACTTCCAATGGGACCAATCAAACAGGCGATAAACTGGATGTTATTATTTTTAATAACACCTACAACACTGGTCTTACCATGTCCTATAATTTGAATATGAGCACACCGCTTCAGCTCCCGAATTTTTGGCCCTTCAATGGTGCGGTCCTGAAAGTGCAGCAAACACTGCGTTTGAGCAATTCATTTGATGCTGAATTTGTTGTGAATGAACAAGAAAATATTGAAAGTGCCGCCAAGGAGACCAATACGTATACCAATGATACCTCCATTAAATACTCGCTCTGGAAAAATGTTGAAGGCGATATCGTCATTACCAACCAGTGGTTCTACGATAAGTTGGTGGATAATAAGGACTACTGGGCCATTCGGATCAAAGCCGGTCTGACCGCTATTTTTTAAATTGTCGTTTACGCTTGTTTACATAAAATTAAAATTTTACCCACCCTGCTCGTCGATGTCAAAACAGTGGAATCGTCCTTTGTTTTTTATTGAAAGAGCACGGCCAAGGACCGGCAGGGCGGGAAAATTACACAATTTTAAAAAGTTCTAAAAACATTTTTCTATAGTTTTTTTAGATTTAATCCACGTAATCTGTGTAATCTGTGGATTATGTCTTTGTTTTTAGGTTTTTATAATCTTTTCTGTTTAGTTAGGGAATACTGATAATAATTTTATTTTTTTAAAATGAAACCAAGCAGGTTTGTAGTCTAACCTACCATGAAACTGCCGCGTCGTCTTAACATGTTGGGGTTACATGGTTTGAATTTACTGGCACCACCGGTGTGTCCGGGGTGCTTGAAATCAGCCAATCACTATGGTTTAAGTCTTTTGTGTCCCGCGTGCCGCCCGATTTACCGGGGACGTTTTTTTTGTCAAACGTGCGGCCATGGTGTTCCTTTTGTTCCGTGGCTTAAAACCCGGGATATCCGGTTTTGCCGCGCCTGCAGAACCATGAGACGTGCTTATCATCAAGCCCGCAATCTGGATGTGTATCGCGGCAATTGGAAGAAAGCCATTCTGGCATTAAAACAGTATCCTAATCCGGAAATGGTCCGACAATTGGCTAAGTGGTGCATCCAACAGCGGGAATCTATGCAGTATACACTCGTGTGGTCTCAGGTTACGGTGGTGCCGAGCCGGCAAAAAGAAACAACCGGAATTGAGCGCGTTGCCCGCTGCATTGCCAAGCGTCTGGGAATTATATTTTCACCTGTGCTGAAATTTTCATGTCATACTGTTTCGCAGCATACATTGGATCGCACAGCCAGGTTGCATAATATTCGCGGAAGTATTGCGACAAAAAGAAAAACAATGATTACCGGCAACTGGTTGGTAATTGACGACGTCTATACCACCGGCGCAACAGTCAATGAGTGCGCCCGGATATTGAGGAAATCAGGGGCACAAAATGTTGATGTTCTGACCCTGGCGCGGGGACTCGATAGGCGGGTCGGGGAACCGGGCGGGCGGCACGTTTAGTTTGCTATGCGGGATGTGTTTTCTGTCTTTTTTCGCCGGACCGATTATTCTTAATTAAACAAGGTTTGCAGTTGTGAAGTGGCTGGTTTTTATTTATAATTTTCTACCAGATATGAAAGCGGAGGCGGTATGAAGACCCTGTTGATTTACCCTGGAACATTTGATCCGGTAACCCTTGGTCATCTTGATTTGATACGGAGATCCTGTGAGCATTTTTCGCGGGTGATCGTTGCGGTGGCGGAGACTACGCACAAAAAAGCGATTTTTTCTTTGGAAGAAAGAGTGGAAATGGTCCGGATGGCCGCACAAACACTGCCTTCAGCCGGGAGGGTGGAGGTGGAATCTTTTTCCGGATTGCTGGTTGACTATATGCGATCCAATAAAGCCAGTGTTGCTTTGCGCGGTTTACGGGCGATTTCTGATTTTGAATATGAATTTCAATTGGCACAGATGAACCGGAAGCTCTACCCGGAATTTGAGATTGTTTTTATGATGCCCGATGAAAAATATACATATATCAGCTCGTCTTTGGTTAAAGAAGTGGCGTCGCTCGGCGGCGATATCAGTGCCTTTGTGCCGGGAGCGGTCATGGATTATTTGATGGAAAAATACAGTAAAACAAAATCAGGAGGCTGAAAAATGAAGGTAGTTTTGAAAGTGGGAATCGTGTTGCTGCTAACCGGTATCATGGGTGTTTCGGGTTGTGGAAAAAAAACGGCTCTGGAAAAAATACCGGATGCCGGGCGGACCCATGCACCGGCTTACGGTGATGCCATCGTTGAAGGGACGATTGCAGATCCTTCCATTCTTAATCCCGTGCTCGCCTCGGATTCAGCCTCGTCCGATGTGACTGGTTTGATATTTAATTCGTTGCTGCGATATGACAAAGATTTGAACCTCGAAGGGGAACTGGCCGAGAGTTGGGAAATTTCTTCTGATGGCACAGTGATCACATTTGTGCTCAAACCGGATATTAAATGGCATGATGGGCACATGCTAACCGCGCATGATATTGTTTTTACGGTCAAAACTTTTCTTGATCCGAAAGTGAAGACAGCCTATCGTTCTAATTTTATGAATATTAAAAAATATAAGGCGTTGGATGACCTGATTTTTAAGGTTTGGTATAAGGAACCTTTTGCGCCCTCCCTGGAAAAAATCGGCGGCATGTCGATTTTACCGAAACATTTATTGAAAGGCCGCAATATTAATCAAACCGATGATTTTAACTTCCGCCCGGTCGGCAGCGGTCCGTACAGATTTGTTTCATGGAAGCGGGCTGAGTCGGTTATGCTGCAGGCCAATCCGGAATATTTTGAAGGCCGGCCGTATCTTAATCGGGTGGTCTACCGGATTATTCCGGATATGTCGGTCCAGTTTTTAGAATTGCAAAACGGCGGATTGGATATGATGGGTCTGACCCCGAATCAGTATTCGGATGAGGGGAGCAAGCCGGATTTTTCCGGGAAATTTAACCGGTACCGTTATGCCGGGAATCAGTATACTTATATGGGTTTTAACTTGAGGAAAGCGATGTTCCGGAACAAAAAATTTCGTCAAGCCATCGCACTGGCGATTGATAAAGAAGCGCTGGTGCAAGGTGTTTTAGAAGGCCTGGGAACAGTATCCACCGGGCCTTATACGCCTAATTCATGGGCATACAATGAAGATGTCAAAGCAGTTCCCTATGATTCACTCAGAGCACGTGAGCTTTTCGTGGAAGCGGGATACCGCTATGCCAAAGACGGCAAGCTTACCCGTGACGGCAAATCGGTTACATTTACCCTGTTGACCAATCAGGGAAACCGTAACCGCGAACAGACTGCGACGATTATTCAATCTCAGTTAAAAGATGTGGGGATTGAGGTCAAAATCCGGATTATTGCCTGGAGCACGTTCCTCTCGGAATTTGTGAATAAGCGAAAGTTTGATGCCGTGCTGCTGGGATGGTCCCTGGCCCGGGACCCGGACCTGTACTCGATATGGCATTCCAGTAAAACCGGTGAACATGAATTTAATTTTGTTTCATATAAAAATGCCGAGGTGGATCGTCTGATTGTTCAGGGACGCAAGACATTCAACCGGAACAAACGAATCGCTCTTTACAACCGTGTTCATGCCATTATTGCGGATGAACTGCCGTACGTTTTTTTATATGTTCCCGACAGCTTGCCGGCTGTGCATCGCAGGATCCTGGGGATTGTGCCGGGCGCAGCCGGGATTGGTTATAATTTTATTAAGTGGTTTGTACCGGAAGGGTATCAGAAATACCAAAAATAAACCAGGCGGAGCATGCGTAACTCAGCGCAAAAGCGATATGGCACCATCCGCCGGTAATTGTATTTTTGTTTGATGGCACTGGTCATTCTTGTTCGGAAAAAAATACAGCACTTAAGGCGAATAGAAGATAGTGTATTAATAATTTAAACAGCAATGAGTACCGTTTTTCAATGAAAGGAAGCGCCTTATCCGGTTCGTGCGTATTGTGTATAAAAATACAACCTCTTTTGCGGTTTTAGAGAAGGATCACTACACGCTCTTGGAGGGGCCGGGCACTGCGGGTGCTTTGCCGAATTCACTGAAAATTCCGCTGCAGGATGCGCAGCTGCTTGCGCCGATTCTTCCCTCAAAGATTATTGCAATAGGTTTGAATTATGGAAATCATGCCAAAGAACTGGAGATGGAGGTTCCGGAGACGCCGGTCTTGTTTATGAAACCTCTTTCAGCCTTGGCCGATCCCGGTGCTGCAATCCAATTACCCGGTTGCAGCCGTCAGGTGGATTTCGAAGGCGAACTGGCGATCGTCATCGGTGTTAAAGGACACTGTATTCCACAGGAGAAAGCACTGGAATATGTGATGGGTTATACGCTTGCCAATGATATTACCGCGCGGGATTTACAAAAAAAAGACGGGCAATGGACGCGTGCCAAAGGATTTGACGGGTTTTGTCCGGTAGGGCCTTGCATCCGTACCGGGATCGATCCTGCGCTGTTGGAATTCAAAACATTTTTAAATGACGAACTGCGCCAGACCGGGAAAGTCAGTGATTTTATTTTTTCCATTCCTGAAATTATTGCATTTGTTTCGGAAGTCATGACATTGCTGCCCGGTGATGTCATCCTGACCGGAACCCCGCCGGGCATTGGCCCTATGCAGCCGGGTGACCGTGTCCGGATTGAGTGTGATGCCATCGGGACTCTGGAAAATACCATGACAGCTTTTTGAGGGTACGGGATCTTGCCATGATCAGGAATTGGATTCGCAGTTTTAATGATGACCGTCTGGCCTGGTTCTGGTTGGCGGCTGTCGCAGGATTGACGAGTTTTTTGCGCTGGCATGGATTTGATGCGCCTTTGCACACGGATATCTGTGTGTATGCCATGATGGGTACGGAATTACTTCAAGGCGGTCAGCTTTACCATACTTTGTTGGATAATAAGCCCCCTGGAATTTATTTTTTCTATATGCTTGCCATCCGTATCGCAGGTGACGCCCCCTTGGTGTTCAATGCTCTCGGACTTCTGTTTATCCTGCTGGCACAATTTTTTATTTTCTTGATCCTAAAACGGATGGCTTCTTCGCTGTTTGGATTGCTGGGCGCTTTCCTCTGGGGAATCGTCACCCTCTCGATTCCCATTTGGGCCAATCATCCGCATACCGAGGTCTTCATCAATGCTTTTTTACTCTTGGCTGTCTGGGGCATGGTTGCCCGGTTGCAAGGGGTACGTCACGGATTGTGGTGGACAGGTCTCGGTTTGGGCCTGGCCTCAGTGATGAAGACCAATGTATTTTTTGTTTTCCTGACGCTCTTTGTTTTTTTTGTGGTTCTCGTTTGGCAGGGAAGACGCCGGGGTGAGATGGTACCGGGATGGAAGGAAGCCGTCTGTCTGATTGCGCCGCCTTTGACGATCTGGGCGGGTGTTGTTGGATATTTCTTAGTTCAGGGAACCTTGCCGGAGTTTTTTGATATTGTTTTTAAATCGTTGCGTGCTTATGCAGGGAATATTTTTGTCAATCAGATTGAGTTTTTCTTTGTGTGGAAGAAACATCCGCCGATTTATCAGCATCTGTTTCTGGTAACGATTTTAGTGACATTGGGGTGGGGTCTTGGGAAAAGTCTCCAACGCAGACTCACCCGAGTTGAGGCAGTGGTGCTTTTTTATCTGGGTGGCTGTCTTTTGATGATTGGCAGTTTAGATGGGCTGTATATTCTTTATTTTCAAATTTTCTTGCCGCCGCTGACACTTTTGAGCACATTGTTTTTTTATGAAATACGAACCCGGGCCAGGCGTTTTTTTGTTCCGGCGATGATAGGCATGGTCCTGGTGGTAGGCGTGTATGGTTTGCGCTATTTGAGCAAAACCCCGGAACAAATTTCAATTGAACAATATGGAGACGTTTTATTGGCTGATCGAAAACTCGGGGACTATATTCAAAGTATTACCGAGCCTGATGACAGGGTTTATCAATGGGGCATGAATGCACATCTTAATTATTACAGTTGCCGGAAATCACCCGTAGGATTGATTCAAAATCATCTGCTGGATTTCAGTCCCGATGCCATACAGTTTAAGATAAAAAACAAAACATTTGATGCGTTGATGAAAGCGCCGCCTGAGATGATTATTTTTGCAGCCTGGATTGGTGATTTTCGGTCCAATATGTTTTATCAGGCCCTCTGGCCCAATTACACTTATTTTGGATGTTATGATAAGTATTTGATTTTTATTCGCAAGAGCATTGCGGTTGATCCCCGGGCAGACCCGGAAATGTTCCGGATGATAACGGAGAAAAGCCACAACACACTGGGGACGGCCAGGCTGTTGACTGCGGCCCAAAGCCGAAAGTTATTTGACCAGGGTAAACTCATCACAGGCAAGGAGTCGCGTGATTTTCTGACATTGGAGGGCAAGGACAGGTTTGAACAAACGATTAACCAGGGTGTCCGTTTGGCCCGGGCCGGGAAGTGGCATGCTGCGATGGAAATATGGGCCAAGGCCCATGACATCAAGCGGTTGCGGCCGGAATCTTTTGCCAATCTGGGAATCTATCACGAATATATGGGGAGTTATTACCTGGCATTGCAAAATTATGCAGCAGCAGCACAGCAACTCGATTCGCCCTGGGATGACTATTACCGCTCCGCCCGGATGAGGATGGTGCATGAACTCCATCTGTTGGAAGACCGCAGTCCGGCAGCGCCGCGTCTCAAGCGGAATCTTGTGGATGCCAAAGACCAAACAGACTATGCGCAGCTGATCCAGGCCGGGAACCAAGCTGCCCGGAAATTCAGGTGGGAGACGGCACGCAAACACTGGGAACAGGCACTGCAACTGGATGACCGGGAAATTGCGGCGCGTGCCAATTTGGCGCTTTATTATGAGATTCATTATGAATTTCAAAAGGCGCTGGAATTCTATCGAGTGCTTGCGCAGCAGCAGAAAAATCCCTGGGAAACCTATCGCCAAGAAGTAGAGAGCATGTTGGAAACGCTTCCGAAAGCAGGAGATTCGCCCACCCGCCCCTTGCGTTAAAATCAGTGTAGATAGGATATTCAAGTCAGTCTTACAGCGCGTGTCAGCTTGTTTGGTTTCATTTCGGCGGTTCTCAATTCGAAGAAAATACGTTATACTAGCAGCCATGCTCAGATTTATTATTCGACGATTATTGCTATCCATTCCTATTCTTATCGGGATTACGATCATTACATTCGGGATTGTCCATCTGACACCTGGCGGCTTTACCTCAGTGCATATGGATATGAATCCCAATGTTTCCGCTGATTCCATTGCTGATCTGCAAACCCTCTACGGCCTGGATAAACCCATCCATGTTCAGTATTTTCAATGGGTCGGTCGTTTGGCACGATTCGATTTCGGACGGTCGTTTTTGGACCAACGTGAGGTGATCACCAAAATCGGGGAAAGATTGCCGGCCACACTGCTGTTGAGCGGCCTTGCCATGTTCGTGATATTTCTTTTAGCCATTCCGCTTGGGGTTTATTCGGCCATGCACCATAACAGCCCAAAAGACCGCTTGATCACGATTGTAACGTTTGTTGGTTATTCCATTCCCACTTTCTGGCTCGCGCTTTTATGTATGCTGCTTTTTGGTGTGGTGCTGGGATGGCTGCCGATTTCCGGTATCCGCTCAGTGAACTACGATCTGCTGGGTTTTTTTGATAGATTATGGGACACCCTGTCTCATTTAATTCTGCCTGTTTTTATTTCCGCATTTGGAGGATTGGCGTCTATTTCCCGCTATACGCGGAGTAATATGTTGGAGGTTGTGCGGCAAGATTATATCCGCACCGCCCGGGCCAAGGGACTGCCATTAAACCGGGTCTATTATATTCATGCCTTGAAAAATGCACTCTTACCGATTATTACCATCATAGGTCTGGCTTTGCCCGGACTTATTGGGGGCAGCTTTATTTTTGAAACAATATTTTCCTGGCCGGGGATGGGTCGCTTGGCGTATGAATCAGCCCTGAATTTTGATTATCCGGTTATCATGGGAATTGCGGTGATCGGTGCCATGTTGACATTATTAGGAAATATCATCGCAGATGTACTGTATGCCGGTGTTGATCCGCGCATACGATTATAAAAAATGATAAGCAAAGGAGCCTTGTGTTTTCATGATCAAGAGTCGTCTGTTTTTTTGCAGCGCGTACTGTATGAGCTTCCCAAAGGGGGCGAGTTACGCAGCCAGGAAAAACAGACGACTCTTGGTCATGAAACTGTGTTTCAACGGTAGTATAGTTTATTGTGGTAAAATATCGTTTTTAAATGGGATTAAAAATGAAAAATACGTTTTGGAAAAAATTTCTAAAAAAACGTCTTGCTGTCATCGGTGCCGGTATCGTGGCACTGTTGGTCCTGATGAGTCTGGCGGCACCGTTTTTATCACCGTATGCGCCTGATCAGCAGGATTTAACCATGCGCCTTAAGCCGCCGAGCATGACGCATGTCCTGGGGACAGATGAATACGGCCGGGATGTCTTCTCACGCATGCTCTATGGAGGTAGAATTTCACTCTCGGTGGGTTTGGTCGCGGTGGGTATTTCACTGCTCATAGGCGTCATCCTGGGGGCTGTGGCAGGCTATTTCGGCGGATGGGTGGACCAACTCATTATGCGAACCGTGGATATTGTGCTGTGTATTCCAACATTATTTTTAATTTTAATGTTGATTGTCTTTTTGGGTCCGAATCTTTTGAATATTATGATTATTATCGGTTTAACCAGTTGGACGGAATTATCCCGGCTTGTCAGAGCAGAGTTTCTCTCATTGCGGCAGCGTGATTATATACAAGCTGCCCGGGCAATTGGTGTTCGGGACAAGCGGATCATCTTTGGGCATATTCTTCCCAATGCTTTGGCGCCGGTTTTTGTTTCCGCCACATTTGGTATTGCAGGTGCTATTTTATTGGAATCAGGCCTGAGTTTTCTCGGGCTGGGTGTACAGCCCCCAACACCCTCCTGGGGGAACATTTTGACCTCCGGGAAAGATTATATCACCCATGCCTGGTGGCTTACCCTGTCACCTGGTATTGCCATTTTTTTAACCGTTCTCGGGTACAACCTTTTGGGAGACAGCCTGCGGGATATTCTTGATCCAAGACTTTCCGGGAGCAATCATCATGAATGAATCTGCACTCCTTAAAGTTAAAAATCTGAAGATCCAGTTTGACAATCCATCTGGAGCACCTATTGAGGTTGTACGCGGGATTGATCTTGAACTTAAGCGCGGGAAGACCCTCGGGATTGTCGGGGAATCAGGCTCAGGTAAAAGCATGACGGTTCTGTCCATTTTGGGTCTGGTACCTGGAACCGGGAGCGTTAGCGGCTCTATCCGGTACCAGGATAGGGAATTGATTGGACTTGATGATAAAGCATTTGAATCTGTGCGTGGGGCGGAAATTTCCATTGTTTTTCAGGACCCATCAACAGCCTTGAATCCGGTGTTCACCATTGAACAACAACTGGTTGAAACCATTCTGGTGCATAAACAGGTAACACCTGAGGCTGCCCGTTTATTGGCATTGGAAGGTCTTCGTCAGGTTGAAATTCCCGATCCGGAGCAGCGTATTAAGGACTATGCGCACCAATTGTCAGGTGGTATGCGGCAGCGTATTCTGATTGCCATGGCTTTATCGTGTGAGCCGTCTTGTTTGATCCTGGACGAACCCACAACTGCCCTGGATGTTACGGTTCAGGCTCAGATTCTTGATTTGGTAGAGCGCATACAACACTTTAACAATACATCAATAATATTGATATCACACGACTTAGGAATCGTTTCTGAAATTTCAGACGAGATAGCGGTGATGTATGCCGGGCGTATTGTAGAGCATAAAAAAACCCGTGAACTATTGGAATCACCCCAGCATCCTTATACCATTGGTCTGTTGAATTCCATACCCAAAGTAGGAAACTATAAGCAAAAAATGGAAGCCATCGCCGGGTTTCCACCCAATCCGGCCCAATTACCTAAAGGTTGTGCTTTTCATCCCCGGTGCGAACGAAAAATCAGTCAGTGTGAATCTCAAGAACCTCAATTTGAGGGTGTTGTGGCATGCTGGAACCCGGAGAAAGCCAAATGAACGGTCCTATTTTAAGTATAAAGATGCTCGGAAAGGATTATACCGTAAAGGGTAAAGGCGGGATTATCCTTCAAAACAAAGAAAAATTAATTGCCGTGGATCATATCACCTTAGAAATTGAAAAAGGCACGACATTGGGTTTGGTAGGTGAATCCGGTTGCGGGAAAAGTACACTGGGAAGAATGCTTTGCCGCTTAGAAGCACCCAGTCGCGGGGAAATATATTTTCAAGGTCAACCAATACATGCTTTGAAAGGAGAATCACTGCGGCGCATTCGCCATTTTTTTCAACCGGTTTTTCAAGATCCGCTAGGAAGTCTTAATCCGAGATTGAATGTTTTCCAGACCCTGGCTGAGCCGCTTCAATTGTATGGTAAAAAAGGAGATGAAAACGAGGTTATTATATTGCTGGAAACCGTTGGGTTGGGCAACGAGGTGATGCATCGCTATGCGCATCAGCTTTCCGGCGGGCAGCGTCAGCGCCTGGGTATTGCCCGGGCATTGGCTGTTGGGCCGCAGCTTTTGGTCGCGGATGAACCGGTTTCCTCGTTGGATGTCTCAATTCAGGCACAGGTATTAAACTTATTTCTTTCTTTGCAGCAGAAACTCCAGCTGACCATGGTATTTATTTCGCATGATTTACGCGTCATCAGTCAGCTGGCAGATCGCGTGGCAGTGATGTACGTAGGGCGCATCATGGAAATGGCCTCGACCCGTGAGTTGTTCGACAATCCCTGCCATCCCTATACCCAAGCATTGCTAAATGCCCTGCCCAGACTTGAACCGGGCCGGGGAAGGAAGCGTGCCATTTTGACCGGCGAGATTCCCTCGCCAGTCAACCCCGTTCCCGGATGTCGTTTTTACAGCCGGTGTCAATACAGGGAGGAAGGGTGCCGATACTATGAAAATGAAATTATTAAAATATCTCCTGAACATAATATCGCTTGCAAGCATTGGCAAAAAGTCCGGGAACACCGGAAAAATAATTAAACACTCCGGATGATACCAGGGAAAAAGGTGCGATATGGCAGAGACCATTTTATTGGCAGATGATGATCCCAAGACCATTGAGTTGCTCCGGGTTTTACTGGAAACCAAAGGATATGATTTGATCTGGACGCGTGATGGCGAGGAAACACTGCAAAAGGCACGAGATGAAAAACCGGATTTAATACTTATGGACGTGATGATGCCCAAGCTAAACGGCTATGAAGTGGCGCATCTCCTCAAGGAAAATCTGGAGACCAAGGATATGGCGATTATTTTTGTATCTGCCAAGTCAGAGCAGAGTCATAAAATTACCGGATTGAAAATGGGCGGGCACGATTATATTACCAAACCTTTTGATATTTATGAACTCATGGCACGGGTTGAAGCAGCGTTGCGGATAAAAAACAGTACCGGGCCGCTGCATCGTGGTGACCGGCGGTTTGCCGATTCGGCAGTAGCCGATCCTCTGACCGGTCTGTATAACAAAAAGTATTATCTTGAGAGATTTGAAGAGGAACTGGCCCGGGCCCGGAAATACAGTTATCCGGTGGCCTGTGTCCTGATTACGGTGGACCGGTTTGAGGAGATTGGTGAAAATTTTGGACGCCTGCAAAGCGACCAGGTTTTACAGCGTATTGCGTTACTCCTGAAAAAAAGCAATCGTGTCGTTGATATGATCGGTTGCTACAATGAAAAGACCTTTATTGTTCAACTGACACAGACGGATGCAGGCGGTGCCCGGGTGGTGGCACAGCGCTTTGCCGAACAGATCAAGCGGGTTCGTTTGGTGAGCAATGATCCGAATTATAAAATTTCGCTTTCCCTGGGAGTGGCGGCTTTGTCCGGGGGCGCGAGTAGTGGTGGTGAGGAAATTATTCAACAAACCCAGGCGGCGATGCACCGTGCAATGGCGCAGGGCGGTGACTGTGTTGCGGTTGCTAATGAAATTTAAATATAATAACAAAGGGGGAATAGTGGGATGTATTTGACATCGCAAGATAACCTGAAGGAGTTTGAGATAGAAAAGACACTGGGTTTGGTTAAGGGTAATACAGTTCGGGCCCGTCATTTGGGTAAAGATATTATGGCAGCGATCCGTAACTTGATTGGCGGGGAGTTGCCGGAGTACACAAAACTTTTGGCAGAGTCGCGGGAGCAAGCAACAGACCGGATGATCAAAGAAGCGGAAGAACTTGGTGCAGACGGCATTGTTGCCATCCGCTACACAACCTCGAGTATTGCTCAGAATGCAGCTGAATTATATGTATACGGCACAGCTGTGACATTGAAACAGAAAGCCCAGGATAGAAAAAAATAGCAATTGTTTTTGTGCATTTGATATAAAAATCAATGAAATGACGGACTTAATTATTACATTTCTTGACAGACAAGGTTCTATCATGTATATTTTGCATCTCTGCTGAAGGAAATGTGCGAGGGTGGTGAAATTGGCAGACACGTGCGCTTGAGGGGCGTATGGAGCAATCCATGCGGGTTCAAGTCCCGCCCCTCGCACCAGTCAATTCCGCAAAGCGGAATTGACAGAGCAATAGACCAGTAGAGCAGCGGAGCAGCAGAAAAAACAAGAGCGGTCTGCTGATCTGCTGATCAAATACTGATCCGCAAAGCGGAATTGACAGATCGATTGAAGTATTTATCTAAAAGTTAAATAGGCGTTGGTTATAAAGATTTTCGAAGTTGTTGTTGGATTGTTTAAGTTCAAAGGTGGAGGTCAGGCATGACTGAAAACATTTTAATCGCCGAAGATGATGCGAATATTGCTGAATTAGTTAAGATTATCTTGGAAGCCAAAGGGTATTCAACTACCTGGGCCAAGGACGGGCAGATGGCTTTGACCATGGCGGAAGAAGCCAAACCGGATCTCATCTTGCTGGATGTGATGATGCCGCGTCTTAATGGTTATGAAGTTTTAAAGCTTTTAAAAGAAAATGAGAAACTCTCGCATATTCCGGTTATTTTCCTGACAGTTAAAGGCGAGACGGATAGTAAAGTGGTCGGGCTGCGAATGGGCGGACATGATTATATTACCAAACCTTTTGATCTGGATGAACTGATTGCGCGTGTGGAAGCGGCGTTGCGGATCAAAAGCGAGCACGATCATCTGCGCCAGGCCAACCAGCGGTTGTCGGAATTGTCCATGACAGATCCCTTGACATCATTGTACAACCGTCGCTACCTGATGGAACGATTTCATGAAGAAGTGGAGCGCGCCCGGCGCTATCAGTATCCCTTGGCGTGCATCATGATTGATATTGATAATTTTAAGACTATTAATGACACTTACGGCCATATGCAGGGTGATCAGATTCTTCAGCAAGTTGCGCTTATCATGAAAAATTCCAACCGGGTGGTGGATATTATTGCCCGCTATGGCGGTGAGGAATTTTTGCTTATTCTGCCGCAGACAGATCTGGGCGGCGCGGCCGTGGTGGCAGAACGGTTGTGCAAATTGATTTCTGAGACACGTTTTGTAAGAAATAATCCGGAACAGGAAGTAACGATTTCCCTGGGTGCTTCAGCCTATCCAAGCGGCAAGACCGGGACGAAGGAAAAACTGCTGGATACGGCAGATCAGGCCCTGTTGGAAGCTAAGAAGCTGGGGAAAAATAGACTTGTTACTTTTTCTATAGAAGACTGATTAATTCCTATGACTGTTAAACTCAAATCTTCCGGCTGGGAGCTGGGGGGAGAATATCTTCCCTGGGTCTGGGCTCAAATTAATTACTGGGACATTGAGAGATCCCGCTGGCATGATGTTTTGAAAACCTATCATCTGGCAGGTCATCGTGTTGTCTCGACGGTTGTACTCCCCAGTGTGCATCAAATTGGAGACAATGAATATGATTTTGGGAAAGCCAGACCCCACCTGGATCTGTCGGCTTTTTTGAATGAGGCCAGAGAAATCGGGCTCAAGGTTTTTTTATGGGCAGGTCCTAAGGACTGTCCCGGCGTTGCCGCTGCAGGCTATCCTAAGATGCTGCTGGAAACCGGAGCAGCCCTGGCACGTGATGCCAAAGGGAATTTTGTACTTTCATCGCAGTGTTTTGGAAAAGATGTTTTTACATTACCGAATCTTATCTCAGACAGATTGACCGAATTCCTGCTTCCTTTTGCGGAAGCATTGAAAAATACGTTACATTCCCATATTCATCCTGATGGGCCCGTCATCGGCATGGGTTTGACCCAGGCGCCGGGGTGGGCGGCTGCGACATCCGCTTTTGCCGCGGATTACAGCACAGAAACCGTCACCTATTATCAAGCGTTTTTAAAAAAACAGTATTCGAAAATCGCTAATTTAAATAAAGTCTATGGTACGGAGTATACTTCTTATCAAGGTATTCATCCACCGCAGTCCTTGGAGAATTCCGGGAGTTTTCCAGGTCCGCGTTTATTGGATTGGGCACGGTTTCGGGAAGACTACTTTGTTCAGGCGGCGGAAAAACTTTTTGCATTATTTGCCGGTATTGTCGGCGAAAAAATTCCGGTTTTTCTTTCTGCTTTGACAGGGGGGAGGCCGTTGAATCTTGCGGAATTGGAAAAATCGCGTTGTTATAGTTATGCTTTGCCTGAAATGCCGTCGGGAGATGATGCATTTGGATTTCGGAGTGCAGCCCAATCGCGCTTTTTACTTTCGCAAAACACAGTCGTGTCCCAAGCCGGGGAAACCGAGCAGGAAAAACATTTTCGTTTCATGCGGGGAATTGCCGCAGGTGTGCGCGGATGGGATGCCTTGGCACCTGCCGGTGCCGGCATGCAGTCCGGGTTTGTCTCGGATCGTCAGGGGATTCCTGTGCGCCATAAATCGCAATGCTGGGAGTTGTTGAAAGAATTTAATACTGCGGATCATTTTTTACAAAGTCAAATTTCCGGCGAGATTTTACTTTTGAGCCTGCCTGCTTTAGAACGCGCCCTCTATATTCAAACACCGGCACAGCCTCGATTTGATTTTTTTGGACAAACGGATTCGGATGAAACCGGTTTGGTGCTGGATGATCAGACCCATGCGTATCTAGCTTTGTTTAAGGAGCTGGAGCGGTTTTTAATCAAACAACAATACCCGTTTTTAATTGCCGAGGGAGATGCGAATATTGATAAAATGAGCAAAATGTCACTGGTGGTCATACCGGGTGCGAAACAGATGGAACCGGCAATTCAACACCTGCTGGCAGGTTTGGTGAGCAAGGGGATTCATGTTGCTATTGTGGGAGAAATTCCGGGACATCCGGAAAAAGCAACGCATACCCCTTTGCAGGAATTGGTCAATAGCAAACCCCGGAAGCTAGTATCGAAGACCAAGGTGAAGGCAAAGTCCAAGTTGACCAAAACCGGGCGCCTCTTTCATCTCGAGGAATTTTCTGAGGTGAAACTGGATCGGTTTCTTAAGCAAACCGGTATTCAACGTCCTTTGGTGATTGATGATGCACGTGTGCGGGTTACGTTTCATAAATTGAGGAACCGTATTTTTATAGCAGCTGTGAATCAGGAAGCTGAAGCTGTTCATACCGTGGCCAGACGTGATGGGAAGTTTGTTGTGAAGGATTTTTGGGATGAAAATAAGTATTGGGGCGGGAACAATGAGATTAAACTTTGTTTGCCGGCACGGCAAGTGATGTTTTGGGAGTTGATCGTATGTTAAATCCGGCATTTTGCTTATTGGATCCTGAATTGGATCATTTGGAAAAATTGATGTCATTGTCAGGTGATGGATCAGACGGATTGACTTGGCAGGCCATTGTGGGAAATTTAGAAGCCGATCAAAAAAAACGAATTGTCGATCAGACGGTCGCGCAACTGACCCGGCCGGGCATACATCCCCAGGAAGAGATCACCCGGTTGCTTCGTCAGGCAGCAAAGACGCAAGGGGTTGAGACACCGGAACCGAGATATTTTAATTGGCCGGAAGCGGTATTTCGGAGACTTTTCAACCAGTTTGCCGGCCCGGCACGGGTTTATGTGCTTGGAATTTTAGATGCAGAGGGGATTTGGGCCGGCGGAATAGTGGGTGCGTCACACCAGGGACTGGATTTTCTTTCCACATTTAGATTGATATGGAGTGATGAACCTGAACTTGCTTCCAGGCAAACGCTGGATGACTTGACGGAATTGTGTCAGGTGGTTGAAAAGCGATTTTCTATGCCGGTATGCGGTCTCTATGTGTATAAGGACGAATTTATTCAGTGGCGCAGTTCCGGTTGGTCAAGAACGGTCTTTGACCGGTTTGTTGCATTGCAGACCATGAAAACCTCCGGTTTTTAGTTTTAGTTATTTCAAGAGCCCTATTCCTTTTCTAATTATTAGGTAATGTTATTTTTACCGACGTAATCGTTTTATTTTCAAACGAAATATCTTGCGCGAGACAATTTTTCGTCGTAAAATACAAAACTAATTGGATGGGTTGACAACCATTCAACTGCTTGTTTTAAATTCTGCGTATTTTATTTGAAGCGCACGAAATCATAGGAGCATAAAAGGCGATAATCCTTAGGAATTGCCTTTATTGGGGAAGTCGCTTTTAATATTTTTTGAAAGGAAGTCTTGTGAAGCATTTGTATCTTGGTATTGATCTCGGTGGCAGTAATATCACCGCAGCACTTATGAAACGTTCCGGGGAAGTCCTGGCAATGAATAAGGTGAAAACACTGGCGCATGAGGGACATGGGAAAATTACCAAGCGTTTGATTGAAAATGCAAAGGCTTTGTTTGCTGATGAACCAAGCTTGCACCGGAAAAATTTAAAAGCTGTGGGGATTGGTGTTCCGGGCGTGATTGATATCAAACGCGGTGTGGTTCGCTATTCTCCCAATCTTCCGGGATGGACTAATATTCATCTTCGGGAAAAAATACGAAAAGCATTTAGGGTGCCGGTGTATATGGACAATGATGCCAATGTGGCGGCGTTTGGAGAAAAATGGCTTGGGGCCGGGAAAGGTTTTCGGCATGTGGTTGTTTACACGCTAGGCACAGGTGTTGGCGGCGGTGTTATTCTTAATGGGGGGATTTTTCACGGGTCCTGTGACGGCGCAGGTGAACTTGGACATACAACGATTATTCCCGATGGGCCCTTATGTAATTGCGGCAATCGCGGGTGCCTTGAGGCCTTGGTTTCCGGGACGGCCATAGCGCGTGAAGGCCGACAGGCTGCCGGAAAAGACAAACGGTCTTTGATGAATAAACTGGCAGAGGGTGAGTCGGGGAAAATAACTTCGAAAATAGTGTTTCATGCTGCAGAACAGGGAGACAAAACTGCATTGCGGGTGGTGAGTCAAGTTGGGAAATATCTTGGTATTGGTGTTGCCAATGTCATTAATTTGTTGAATCCGCAATTGATTATTATCGGTGGCGGAGTCTCTAAGGCCGGTGACGCGTTACTAAAGTATGTCAAGGCTGAAGCACAAAAAAGGGCGATGAAAGAATTATACCGCTGTACCAAAATTGTCAAAGCACAATTGGCGGACCGGGCCGGTGTTTTTGGCGCCGCCGGAATTGCAATTCATGTCAAGTAAGAACGCAATGGCTGGAGGGGGATGAATTCGAATGGGCAAAAAAGTTATTTTTATAGAAGATGAAGAAGATGTAAGGAATGCAGTAAAATATATATTGGAAGCGGAAAAATATGAGTTCTATGGTGCTTCCAGCGGGCCTGAAGGCATTGCTAAAATAACCAAGTATAATATTGATTTGTTGCTTTTGGACATCATGATGCCCGGTATGGACGGTTTCGAAGTGTGCCGGGCGATTAAAAGTGAACCTTCAATTGCGTTGCCTGTCATTTTTGTGTCGGCCAAAACCGAGGCGACGGATATTGCGCGTGGTTTTGCTTTGGGTGCCGACGATTATATCATCAAACCTTTTGAACCCAATGATTTGGTTAATCGGGTGAAGCGTGTACTGGATAAGTACGACCGTAAATAGTTTGTTTTCAAAGCATCATTTCGGACCTTTCGTGAATTCGACCCCCGACATTCAACAGGTATTGTTCGTGCGTGTTGCAGGCTGGATTGTTTTATTTCAATGCAGCCTGCAGACAATGATAATATGCAAGGTGGTATGTTTATGAAGATTGTTATTCAGCGTGTCTTGCAGGCTAATGTGACAGTGGCGGGAAAAAGTATTGCCCGGATTGATGAAGGGTTATTGGTTTTAGTGGGGGTTCATCAGGATGACACACCCAATGATGCAGAGTATCTGGCAGGCAAAACAGCCGGTTTGAGAATTTTTGAGGATTCTTCCGGGAAAATGAATCTTTCGGTCTTAGACTGCAAGAGCAGTATTTTGGCAGTGCCGCAGTTTACGCTGTTGGGGAATTGCCGGCGCGGAAAACGGCCGGATTTTACCCGGGCTGCCCCGCCTGAAAAAGGGAAGGAACTTTATCTATGTTTTTGTGAAACATTAATCAAGGCCGGGCTGGATGTGAAGCAAGGGAGCTTTCGCGAGCATATGCATGTTCAGTTGATTAATAATGGTCCGGTAACCATTCTGTTGGATTCTAAAAAGGAAACATAAACCAGGGATTGTCCGGCAAACCGGTTAAGAACAGGAATGAGTATGAAACCTTCGCTTAAAATTATCCATACAGCAGATATTCATCTGGGTGCGAAATTTGTCGGACTGGGAAACAAAGGTTCGGACCAGCGGCGCAGACTTCGTGAATGTGTCGGCGATATTATTGATTATGTCATTTCTGAAAATGCCGACATGCTGTTGATTGCAGGCGATGTGTTTGATAATCAGCAACCGTCGCCGGAATCGATTTCAGCATTAACCCATGGTGTGCAGCGTCTGCGGGATGCCGATATTCCTGCTGTGATGATTGCAGGAACCCATGATTCGTTGCGCGAGGACGGCGTGCTTAAACGTTGGGCAATTAAACAAGCAGGTGTTGTTTTGCTGACGCCCGAACAGCCGGTGTGGATCGATGAACAGAAGCAGCTTTGCGTTCAGGGTGTTTCCTTGACATCGGCGCATGAACCCAAGCGGCCTCTGACAGTGATGCATAAACCTGAAGGGGATTATTGGCAAATCGGTATGGTGCATGCAGCGCTCGAGATGGGACGTGAAAATCCTCAAGAGGCGGTGTTTTCGCTGGATGAGATTGCCAAGAGTGCTTTGCATTATTTGGCATTGGGACATTGGCACCGGCGTCGTGAGTGTTCAAAAGGAAAAACAGTGGCGTGGTATCCCGGGTCACCGGAAATGATTGCGCTGGATGAGTCTGAACCCGGGACGGTATTGAAGATTGAATTTTTGGAAGGGTGTCAACCCAAGGTGACGCCGTATGTTGTTGGGAAGCGCTCTTTGGTGGAAATAACACTGGAATTATATGATGTGGAAGCGATTTTGACGCAGATACGCAATTATGCGGACGTGGATAAAGTTCTTTTGCTCAGACTGCAAGGCATCATTCCACCGGAACTTTTTCCTGATATTTCAGAGATAGCGCGAGCATTGGAAAAGGATTTTTTTTATGTTCGTGTAAAAAATGAATTTACAGCAACCATCAAAAAAGACGTCCTGGACCAATATGGTGAGCAAACCGTTATGGGGAAATTTGTCAGGATTGTTCGGGATGAAAAAGACGGTGTTGATGCAAAGACGCAGTTGGAATTAGACCAAGTACTCCAGTTGGGGTTGGCGTTGCTGGCGGGACGCGAGGTGCCGCCATGCTCCTGAAGCGGCTTGAATTAAAACGGTTTCGTAAATTTTCGCACCAGGTTATTTCGTTTGCGCCCGGATTGAATATCATTTGCGGCCCTAATGAATCCGGCAAGAGTACACTTCGGACGGCTTTAACAACCGTCCTGTTTGGCAACCCTACCAGTACCAGTGAACTGACCCGTGAGCTGACAACCTGGGGTGGCGGCGAGAAGTTTGAATTGCGGCTGGATTATGTTGATGAAAATAATATGGAGTGTAATCTGCGTAAGGATTTTGCGGGAAAAAAAATCTTTTTAATCAAGGGTGAGGAATCACTCAGGACATTTAAATCCATTCAGGCGAGTATTGTTGGGACGCTGGGTATTCCCAGTGAAGATCTTTTTAGATTGTGTGCGTCGCTGGATGTTCGGACGCTGGGTAATTTGGGAACGCAGGTTGAACGTCGGCAAGTGAATAAAATGCTGGCCGGCATGATAACCGGCACGGATACGGGCGGCGATGTTCTGCAAGCACTAAAAAAACTTAAAGATACCCTGGCATTATTAGGGAAGGGTATCCGCGGACAAGCGGTGAAAACACCGGGCCCCATCAAGGGAAACCGGGATAGATTGCTTCAGTTAAAGAGTCAACAAAAGCAATTGCAGGCAACCTTGGCGTCGCACCGGGAAAAAAGTAATGAACACAATCAGATCGAGCAAGCAGTGGAAAATTCTGAAAAAAGAGGGGCGGATTTAGACCACTTGCTTTCGTCCAATAAAAAAATCATGGAATCCGAAAAACGCCGGAACGAATTGGTGGCACTCGAAACAGAATTGGAGAATCAGGATAAGACCCGGAAGGATGCGGAAAAGGAATTGCATGAGATCGAGACGAAGATGGTCTCGTTTTCATTTGGCGCTTGGGGAGATGCAGACAGTGAACGTTTGCGTCAACTTGAACTTGAGATTGCGCAATGTGCCGGTCAAATTAAAAACCACGCCAAACCGGAAAAAAGCAATGGGAAATATTTTTTTGTGCTGGGTGGTATTGCGGTTTTTGTGGGACTGATTCTTTTTTTATACCAGTGGATTCCGGCCCTGATGTTTTTACTGGCCGGGAGTGGAATCATGCTGGGCGGCACGATGAAGCAAAAAAAAATCAGAACGCAGGCACAAAAAGAATTGGAAGGGTTGCAAGAAAAAGAGGGTGCGTTGGCGTCGCTGCAACACGAATGCGCCGACTGCATTTCCAAAACCGGGTATCAATCGAGTGAGGAAATTTTCCAGGAATGGCCAAAATACAGAGAGTTGCAGATCAAAAAAAATGCCTGGGCACAGCGTTTGCAAGCGCAGATGCCGGTTGATGCTGTGCGTTGGCAAACAGTTCGGCGTGAATTGAGAATGACGGAAGATATGTTGGGGGAAAATGATTTGATGACGCTGAAACTTTCGGCGCAGGATGCCGCAGCATTCCAGAGGGAGTTTGATGATCTGTTGAATAGACGCCAAGTGCTGACGGATAAAAAACGCCAACTTAAAGTTCTTTTGGACCATGAGCAAACCCATCAGGATGACCTTTATAACGTTGAGGAGGAAATTGATGCGGTAACTGAAACCTTGCAACGTTTGGAATCTCAGGAACAGCTGTTTGAAAAAACGCATGCGTTGTTGGATCGTGCCAGGCGCGACACGCTTAACCCGGCGCGTAAGGTTTTGGAGGAAAGAGCAGGGGAGTTCATGGCAGTGTTCAGTCAAAAACGCTATACGAACATAGCGGTTGACGATGAAGATTTATCTTGTAAGATATTAATACCCGAGACGGGAACATGGGAAAATCCGCAAGTGCTTTCACAAGGAACTTATGATCAATTTTATTTAAGTTTGCGTTTTGCTTTGTCTGAAGTTTTAACCGATGGCAAGCCTGCGCCGATTTTTCTGGATGAACCTTTGGCGGCATTTGATGAACATCGGGTACAGGCAACGCTGGAAATGCTTAAACTTGTCGCTAAAAAGCGTCAGATTTTGTTTTTCACCTGCAAGCAAGACTATCATGCTGCGGCTGATCATGTGGTGGATCTGTCTTTGGCATAAACAGGGGGAATGTTTTAGGGATTTAAGGGAAGCGAGGTGGGGAGATTTATGCGAGAGATCATTACGATTGTGATTTGTGTGGTTGTGTTTTTAGTTGCTTTGCAAAGCGGGTTGGTGAAGACCGGACTTGATTATGAGGTTGTGCGTAAGAACAATGAAAATCTTCAGGCGGCCAATGACCGATTGTCAAAAGAAGTGAAACGGATCAATTATATACAGCAAAGCGGGGCTGATATTTCAGCCGGACAGGTCGCCATGATGGAACGATTGGAGAAAGCCAAAGAAGATCTCAGAAAAGGATTGGCGCGCGAGGTTAAACGGCGGGAAATTACGCTTGAGGAAAATGGAGATATGTTCCAATTGGTGCTGCTGGATAAAATACTGTTTGGTCGGAATTCTTCGAAAATTTTGTCCTCGTCTTTTCCCTTGCTAAAAAAAATTGCCCGGGTACTAAGTCATTTTGATGAAGTGGAAATCCGAATAACGGGTCACACCGACAATAAACCATTATCGACGGTTGCCCGTAAGGCGTTTCCGACATTGCGGCATCTTTCAGTGTTTCGGGCGATTGCGGTGCTGAAGTATCTCGAGAAAGACGGCAATATTGATCCGGTGCAGATGCAGACTGCCGGTTACGGCGAGAGCAGACCGCTGGTCCCGAATGATTCGGAATATCACCGGACATTAAATGGCCGGATTGTGATAAGTTTACATCCGGTACAGTTGGAACAATTAAATAAATCACGCGATATCTACCGGACGGAAAAATTAATTCCACAAAAAAAAACAGTGCCGACAAAAGCATCGCGGGAAAATGTTGCTGAAGAGTATGAACCGGATCCGGATGCGGAGGGTGGACAGCCGATTGGAGAAGATGCACTTGAGAGTATGGAAGATAATGATTTTGATGCGGGATATGCCGTGCCGGAGGCACTGGAATAGGCGAACAGTGATTTAGATTAAATTAGATGCATGGAATTCCCAGGGCGGAGGTCTAATTCTCTTAGCGCAAGATGAGAGAAAGGGGGCCATGGGATGACAATACCACTTTCGGAGTGGCCGGATGAAGAAAAGCCGCGGGAGCGGATGTTGGCCAAAGGGGCAAAAGCGCTTTCTGATGTTGAATTGATAGCCATTTTTCTTAATACAGGCTGTCGAGGTGTATCGGTGGTTGATCTGGCCAGAAGTTTATTGAATGAAGTTGGGGGTATTTACGCGCTAGGTAAATTTTCGGTGTGGGAACTTTCTCAATTAAATGGGATGGGACATGCCAAGGCAATCCGGTTGTTGGCTGCCTGTGAGCTGGGAAGACGCCGGGAACGAAAACCTATCCGGCAGGAACCCATTATTCGGAGCGTACGCGATGCGGGTAAATTAATTGCCTCGCGCTTGCGGGACGTTGGGAAAGAGTGTTTTTTTGCACTTTACCTGGACAAGAAGCACCGGGTTGTTGATGAAGCGTTTATTAGTATGGGTGGATTGGATCAAGCACCGGTTCATCCGCGGGAGTTATTGCGTCCGGCACTGGCCTGTTCGGCCTCGGCAATTATTATTGCGCATAATCATCCGAGCGGGGATCCGACACCGAGTATGCAGGATAGAGCGTTGACGCAACGACTGGATCACGCGGCTTGGCTGATGGGTATAAACCTGCTGGATCATATTATTATTGGAGACGGGGAGAATATCAGTTTTGCAGAAAAAGGTTACCTTGAAAAAGACAAAAACGTTAACCGGCTTACAAAAAGCCAAACTATTGGCCCACGCAGGGCAGAATAAAAAAGCCATTCGACCGGTTATTTTGGATGTGCGGGAAATATCCGGAATTACCGACTATTTTGTTATCCTGTCGGGTAACACGGAGACTCAAGCGAAAGCGATTATGAATGAAGTCGATCGCGTGTGTCATGAAGAGAAAGTTTCGATTGCACATATCGAGGGAACCAGGGTATGCACTTGGGTTTTGGTGGATTTGCATGATGTCATTGTTCATGTTTTTACGGAAAAGGAGCGAAATTACTATAATTTGGAAAAATTATGGAAAGACGCCAAACGGGTAAATCTTCCTAAATTATAAAAACACACAAGTTTGCAATTTACCAGACAAGGGCATCAGCAGGAGAAAATGGCTTTCATGACACCCGCTAGAAAGATACCTGTGATTACAGTGATGAGCGATTTTGGGCACAATGATGGTTATGTAGCTGAAATGAAGGGGGCGATTTTATCCCGCATTCAATGTGTTCAGCTGGTAGATATAACCCACGAGATACCGGCATTTGATATTGAAACCGGAGCCCGCATGCTGGCGCAGACATTTTCGCGTTTTCCATTAGGTACCGTTCACCTCGCGGTGGTTGACCCGGGGGTTGGAGGCGGAAGGAAATGTCTGGTGGTGTATAATCATGGGCACTATTTTATCGGGCCGGACAATGGTCTGTTCACTTTGATTGCCCATCCTTTGAAAAAAGCACAAATATTTTCAATTAAAAAGATCTCAGGACCTGGAATTTCCGCCACATTTCATGGACGAGATGTTTTTGCACCTGCAGCAGCCGGGGTTGCCTCCGGCATGTCCCCGCTTGAATTTGCTATTCCCATTAAAACACTGATTACGTTAAAGAACCTTGAGCCCTTGAGGACAGGTACCCATAAATGGTTGGGAAAAATCATTAAAATTGACCATTTTGGAAATGCAATCAGTAATTTTCCTGCCCGTTTGCTGAACAAAATGAATAAACCTGTATTGCTGATTAAAGATAAAAAAATTATCCATCGCTATCGAACTTTTGTTGACGGCGCCCCTGGGAAACCGGGGATGATTATTAATAGTGACCAGTTGGTGGAAATAATACTGCCTGGAGAATCAGCCGGGAAAACGCTGGATATTGTAAAAGGGGAACCGGTAATTCTTTTAGATATTTTGAAAAACAAGGAGGAATGCATAGGCGGCGGTTGATGAGTGTCTACATATATGATATACTACTAGAGTTTGGAAATTGATGACACCGATGAGTTCATACGGTGATGCTTTTCCAATTTGCTTTCCATTCGTTAAAGGACGGATGATATTTGAATGTCGACTCATGAATTGTACATACAACGTGCGCGAGACGATTCGAACCGCCGCTGGTGGGTTATTGCCGGTTTATTAAGTCTGATTATTTTTCTTCATCCTCACCAGAGTGTTAAGGAATTTTGGCCGGTTTTGGCAGTTATTGGTATTAGTGCGGTTTATAACTTTATCCTTTCGCTTCTTGCCTATCACAAAATTGTTTCCCGTTATTGGTTGTATGCCGAAATAGTTGTTGATTTAATTTTGATTAGCGGACTGGTACACTTCACCGGCGGTGTGGTTGCCAGCCCGCTTTTTCTTTTGTTTCCGGTTTTTGTATTGGTGCAGGCATTTTATGAAGATCCGGTTGAAATCCTAATTTCAGGAACAGGTGTTTTTATAAGTATGGCAGTATTGTTTGCCATCGAACCAAGACCTGAACACTATTTATGGATCTTACTGGAAAGAGCACTGGTGATTACCGCCATTACGGTGGCAATCGGAATTAAAGTCCGGCTGGTGAATCGCGAAACCAATCAGGTGAAGTATGCACTGGCGGAAAAGGCATGCCAACTGGAAAATGTCAATCATGTTAATAAAGGACTGGAATTGAAAATCAGTACATCAACACAGCAATTGGAAAAAGCCAATGTGATGCTGGTGAAAAAAAATCTTGCCCTAATGGCCTTTCACGAAATTTATACAGCCATGAGTTCTACCTACAATTCCAGTCAACTGCTTAATCTTGTTATGGATACCGCGATGTCATTATTGAAGGCTAATTCCGGTGTGCTTATGTTGAAAGAATCAGATAGTGATATTCTCCGTGTTAAAGTGTCGCGGGGGTTGCCGGCACGTTTTTTGAAGACATTTCAGGTGAAGGTTGGTAAAGATGTTGAGGGGGAAGTTGCACAAACCGGTAAAGCGATGATGTTTGCAGACCTTGAACGAAATTCCAAGATTCACCCGATCAATCGTGAAAGCAGAAGTAAGATGTGCGTTCCGCTTTCCATTAAGAAAAAAAATGTGGGCATTATCACGGTGGAAAGTGCAGCCCCCAATACTTTTTCCAGAAATGATTTGGAATTGTTCAATACATTGGGGTCACAGGCATCGGAAGTATTGCAGAATCTCGAAATTTATGATGAACTCAAAACCAAGGCGGATCATCTTTCGTTGCTGTTTGAGGTGGGCAAAAATATTGGTAGTATTTATAACTTGCGCAAACTGTTTGAAGCGATTTTAGTCAGAGCAGTACAGGTTATGAAAGCCCGGCGTGGTTTTTTGATGATTTACGATAAAAATGCCGATGCTTTGAAAATTCGGGCATCCATAGGACTGGATACCCAGGTTGATCAAGCTGCAGTGAGTGTTGAAAAAGGTATTGCAGGTAATGTTTATCAAAAGGAGTGTTCGATCCTGATTCCGAATGTTAAAAAAAGTCCGATGTATGATCAGGAAAATGACCATATTTATGTTGGGCATGATTTGCTGGCTTGTCCATTGGTGGCCATAAAGAAGAAAGTGCTTGGTGTCATCTGTCTTAATGATCGAATCGGTACGAAGAAATTTGATACTGAAGATCTTGATTTGCTTAATGCGCTGGCATCTCAGGCTGCCATTGCCATCGAGAACGTGGAATTGTATGCCAGTATTCGCCGAGATTATTTGAATGCAATTAAAGCGTTGGCGGCGGCAGTTGATGCCAAAGATCATTATACCCATGGTCACTCCAATAAGGTTATGGTCTATGCGACGATGATTGCTAAAACCATGGGTCTTAGTAGAAACGACATTGAAAAAGTAAAATACGGTGCACTGCTGCATGATGTAGGAAAAATAGGCATATCGGAAGCAGTGTTGAATAAGCCGTCAAAATTAACCCCCAAAGAGTTTGATACCATTGCCATGCATCCGATTTTAGGAGTTTCAATTGTACAGAATATTGAATCGCTTAAAGACTTAATTCCCACAATTTTATATCATCATGAAAGATATTCCGGCGGTGGGTATCCGGAAGGGAAATCAGGGAACAGCATCCCCTTGGGTGCGAGAATCGTCGCGGTGGGGGATGCTTGGGATGTTATGACATCAGACCGTGCGTATCGCAAAGCATTGCCGATTAGTGTGGCTGTGGCGGAATTGAAAAAATTCTCAGGAACACAGTTTGACCCGGATATTGTTGAGGTCTTTTTGGAAGCGTTGGAAAAAGACGAAAAGGTTGAAACATTTAGAGATGAAGAACAATCCGGTGCTTTCCTGGATGAAGAAGAAATCTCCCGCCTGATGAATTAAAAAAATACCAAAAAAATGAAAAAAAAGTTGACACGGTTTAAAAACCCTGTATAATTACGCCCTGTTGTTTGAAAGAGTTGTTGAAAAAAAACAAAAAAAACAAAAAAAAGATTGACAATAATTTTTTATTTTGTATAATTCAACACTCTTGCGACCGTTCAGGACAAGTAAAGTAAGGCGATTTGATCCGGGGAACGGCTGATCTTTTATTATTTTTTTTAAAAAATAATTCGGTCCTTGAAAACTAGGCAGTGAAAAGTCATAAATGTAAGGTCCTTGAAATTCTTTTTGAAAACATAATTTGAGCTATCTCAAATTCTCTTTTGGAGAGTTTGATCCTGGCTCAGGACGAACGCTGGCGGCGTGCTTAACACATGCAAGTCGAACGGGGACTATTTGAGAGCTTGCTCTTGGGTGGTTCTAGTGGCGAACGGGTGAGTAACACGTGAGAAATCTGCCCTTTAGACCGGGACAGCCCACCGAAAGGTGGATTAATACCGGATGTGGTCATGAGGTGAAAGTCCTTATGATTAAAGGATGGCTGAAGGCTTCGGCCTGCTATCGCTAATGGATGAGCTCGCGGCTGATTAGCTTGTTGGTGGGGTAAAGGCCTACCAAGGCGACGATCAGTAGCCGGCCTGAGAGGGTGATCGGCCACACTGGAACTGAGATACGGTCCAGACTCCTACGGGAGGCAGCAGTGGGGAATTTTCCACAATGGGCGCAAGCCTGATGGAGCAACGCCGCGTGAGTGATGAAGGCCTTCGGGTTGTAAAGCTCTGTCATGCGAGAATAAAGCTGAAAGGTGAACAATCTTTCAGTCTGATTGTATCGCAGGAGGAAGACACGGCTAACTCTGTGCCAGCAGCCGCGGTAATACAGAGGTGTCAAGCGTTGTCCGGATTTACTGGGCGTAAAGGGCGTGTAGGCGGACTTGTAAGTCGGATGTGAAATCACCGGGCTTAACCCGGTAACTGCATTCGATACTGCTTGTCTTGAGTGCAGAAGAGGAAAGCGGAATTCCGGGTGTAGCGGTGAAATGCGTAGATATCCGGAGGAACACCAGTGGCGAAGGCGGCTTTCTGGTCTGCTACTGACGCTGAAACGCGAAAGCTAGGGGAGCAAACGGGATTAGATACCCCGGTAGTCCTAGCCATAAACGATGAGCACTAGGTGTGGGAGGTATCGACTCCTTCTGTGCCGCAGCTAACGCATTAAGTGCTCCGCCTGGGAACTACGGCCGCAAGGTTGAAACTCAAAGGAATTGACGGGGGCCCGCACAAGCGGTGGAGTATGTGGTTTAATTCGACGCAACGCGAAGAACCTTACCTGGATTTGCCATCCTCTGACATCCTGTGAAAGCAGGCTTTCCCGCAAGGGACAGAGAGACAGGTGCTGCATGGCTGTCGTCAGCTCGTGTCGTGAGATGTTGGGTTAAGTCCCGCAACGAGCGCAACCCTTGCCTTTAGTTGCTAACAGTTCGGCTGAGCACTCTAAAGGGACTGCCGGTGTCAAACCGGAGGAAGGTGGGGATGACGTCAAGTCCTCATGGCCTTTATATCCAGGGCTACACACGTGCTACAATGGGCTGTACAAAGGGTCGCAAACTCGCGAGGGTGAGCTAATCCCATAAAGCAGTTCTAAGTTCGGATTGGAGTCTGCAACTCGACTCCATGAAGCTGGAATCGCTAGTAATCGCGGATCAGCATGCCGCGGTGAATACGTTCCCGGGCCTTGTACACACCGCCCGTCACACCACGAAAGTTGGCGATACCTGAAGTTACTAGGCTAACCCCGTAAGGGGAGGCAGGTACCGAAGGTATGGCTAGCGATTGGGGTGAAGTCGTAACAAGGTAGCCGTATCGGAAGGTGCGGCTGGATCACCTCCTTTCTAAGGAGATCATCTGATTTGGCCTATGGTGCATGTCAGTATCTCTTAAGTCGATACCTTACTTTGCGTAAAATCAGATTTTCGAATCTGATTGAACAATGACTTTTCCTGTCTAGTTTTGAAGGACCGAATTTTCCCTTGTTTTTTAGAATGATGGGATCTTTTTGGGCCTTTAGCTCAGTTGGTTAGAGCGCGCGCTTGATAAGCGCGAGGTCTCAGGTTCAAGCCCTGAAAGGCCCACCAGCATTTTGCCTTTGGCGAAACAAATAATTTAGAACAGGAGAACAGCGGAGCAGCAGACCGCATTTGAATTTTTTGCTGTTCTACTGATCGGCTGTTCAAATGCTCTATTTTTTCGCTGTAAGCGAAAAAATTGGGGGTGTAGCTCAGCTGGGAGAGCACCTGCTTTGCAAGCAGGGGGTCATCGGTTCGAGCCCGATCATCTCCA
>JAIORK010000013.1 GCA_021108215.1 bacterium
TCCCACCTCATTCCCTTTGTCCAGACTTGGCCTGGCGCAAAACTCCGGCACCGATACAGTGCCGACCACTCCAGTTGAAGAGGCTGAATCCATTATTGTGTATAATCCACTAAGAAATATTTATGTTCAAATTCAAAATCATATTTTATTTTTTTCTGTTGTAGCTTGCCTCCATCGTCAACAGAGACATTGAGAATTACTGTAATTGTATTTTTACTATTAATTGCAATTTCTTCATTTCTTGTTAAAACAAACCCTGCAAAATATACATTCTCACCCCAATATTGATCCTTTTCTTTTATCAACTTTTTCTTTTCATTAATATGTCTAATATTCCTTATTCCCTCGTGCTCCAATTCAAGTGATTCAATTGTAATTTCTCTTTCAGTTTCACCATTGTTATAAACTGAACAAAACACTGAAAAAACATTGTCTTTTTCATGTCGAAAAAACGGACAAACTACAGTATCGTCAATTTTATAATTTTTAATTATTTTGCTTTTAAAATCTCTTTGCTGTGTAAATAACTCCAAATTCTCATTTATTATAGCGTAGCTCGAACCTAACCGAAATGAACACGAACTGCTAATAATCACAATAAAAATTGCTGATGCAACAACTCTTAGATACTTACTCATCAGTATTTCCCCCTTACATTTCTACCAAAATAGTATGGAATAACGTCACATACTGTATGACCTATTCCTGTTATCCCAAACCTAACGTAACTCCTTATATCATTCTTAGGTTCTGGCGGAAAAATATCTGGCACAACATAATTATACGTCCCCATGTATCTTGGGTCTTCAACAATCTTATGCGTTTTTCCATCATAAATCACTTCTCTTCCATCATTGCAAACATATTTTATTTCACGATATTCATCATCATTTTTTTGATGATACTTAGTTTGTATATCTGGTAATTTTTTCCAATTCTTTTTAGTTTCAACTTCATCAAATGATGGTAAATTTTTATTCTTCGCATCTCTATCCTCAAAATGCCATGCAGTTGCTTTTTTGTAGCCGTTTGCAACACCTTTTTTTCCAGAATCAATAATTTCTTTCCCTACATCCACTATTGCATCCCCAGCCTTTTTCGCCGCATCTCCCAATTTCTCATTGGCCTTTTTGGCTTTTGATTTTAGTCTCCTCGGATCAAAGGCTGTTTTGGCTGCATCGGCAAGGGTGTCTTTTACACGTTTTCTTCCTGCTTCAGACGTTACGGCATCCTTGATACTCTCAGCACTATCTGCTAATACTTCATTCACCTTTTCAGCTTTGGGTTGTAACCGTCGCGGATCTGCCCAGGTTTTGGCCCCTTCTGTTAATACCTGCTTGGTTCTTCCCCAGATGCTTAGTTTTTCGTCTCCCTTACCACTACCAGTCGTCTCATCCGATGCGGAGGAAGCTGTTACATCCCCACCGCTACCCCCACCCGCATTCCCTGCTTTTCCCCCTGCGAGGTCTCCGCCTTCTGCTTTCTCTCCACCGATTTCCACCCAGGCTTGTGTGTCGGCATCCCAATAGCAATTGGGTGGCATGGGAACGCGGCCGATCATGCCGCGGTCGGTGAGTTGGGGTTTTTCGATTTCATACGGATTTTGTTCGGGCGTATTGCCATACGCCCCTACAGGATCAATCGCCCCTACATCTCGTTGATATTGTTCCATGTAATCTGCAATGTCGATCTCATTCAGGGTACGGCCTGCTGCGCCCTGACGATCCAACTCGGAAAGCTCCAGCTCACCGTTGAGATAGGCCTCAACCTGGGCACGCACATCCGGCGGCAGGGCGGCGAGTGTTTCCTGCAATTGGTTCTGAAACATCTCACCGGATTCATTGACATAGCCGCCCATCTTTTCGGTCCGGCCGGACCCATGCACATATACCGGGCCCCAGTTGAAGTTGATATTACCTGCCACGCGCGAGAGGGTAGAAATCAATGATCCATAATTGTTGCTGGCGATGGCGGTATAAATTTCCTGCCCGATTTCTATACCCACGTCAAAATACTCGCGGTATTCTTTGTACTTTTCCAAAGCATCCGGATCAAGATACGCGCTGAGGTCATCAAACAAACCAAGCACAAAATCAAGTGAAGGTTTGAATTCTTTATTGGTAAACGCGCCCCAGACTTTGTTTAGCACGCTGGCTGCGGGTTGGTATTCTTCCGGCAGATAGTTACTCAGTACATCGCTAATCGCCTGGTTCCATTTGCCGGTTTCGAGTTCCGCCCACCAGGCTTCCGGTCCTCCCATGATGACGTCAAATATATCAGTAACTTCTTTCCACTTGCCCTGCACCCACTCCACACCTTGGTCGATCAAGTCCTCAATCCCATCGCCAATGGCTTGCATAAACCCATCCGCCATCTCAACAAAATCAAAACGGAAGTTCTCCGAATTGAAAATATCCGCCACGGTATCCCAGACCTGGTCCATATTAAACCAGTCATTTCCTTCAAACTTAAAGGAGAACACATCCTCAAACACATTGGAGATGCCCTCACCGATTTTGCCGGTAAATTCACACCAGGCAGCACCCAGGTCCACATTGCAGGCCAGGGTGATCATGTCCTTCATACTGCCGAGCAGGTTATTCCCCAGATCATTGAATCCCTGCGCAATGCTGGTCCACAAACCCATGGCAGAACCGGAAATACCCATCTGCTCAACCATCACCTGCACCTGGTCTACCACAGCCTCGCCCAAGGCACTCACATCTGAAAATTTCCCGAACAGCTGTTCACCCAGCCCGGAAAGATTGAGCGGCACATTGCCGACCAGTTGGTCAAATGCGCCTGCCAGGTCTTTGCCCAAGCTGTCAATGGATTGAATAAACTCACTGTTGAGTGCCATGGCCTTGATATCCCCGAGCAGTGAATCAATATTGCTGTCAATAAAGCCCGGCAAGTCATTGAGCACATTGAGCTGCTGCATGAACTCAGAACCCATAATCAGATCTTTGATCGGCCCGGAAATGGAACCCATCACCTTCTCGATCTGTGCGCTCTCCATACCGATCTGACGCATCAGATTACCGAGCTGGCCTTGAATAATTTCGGTGGTGCCCTGCGAGATGGCATTATCAAGCAGACTCTCCGCCTGGGACTGGAGCCGGGATAACTGGAGAACATGCTGATAAACCTCTGTTTGGTACAACCAGGATTTGAACTGCGTGCCGCCCTGATCAGCCAAATTGTTGAGCAGCCCGGTGACATCGCGCAGTTTCCCGATCTCCTGGACAATCGGGTTGTTGGCTGCCAGTTGCCGGAATATATTTTGCTGAAGGTCCTGAAGCAAGGCGGCATCCAGTTGAAAATTATCCGAATTGAGAAAATTAAAAGCACCGTCCACAGACCAATTGGCCGGGTCCACCTGAAATGTAATTTCCTCCCAAGCTTGCTTGAACTCTTCGCCCAACTGATTGTACTTGTCCGTGATGATATCCATAATCACGACAGCATCGGCGCGCTGAATCTCGAGCAGTTGACGCTCAATACCGGAAACAAATTGGGACTGCATGGATTTTAGATCGCCCAATGAATTGACGATTTGTTGTTTGACCTGGTCCATACCGAATTGACGGGACATATCATCAATGTTTTGTAGTAGTGGTAGAGACGTACGATCGTACGTCTCTGTAGAACCGTACGTCTCTACAAAACCCAAAAGCCCGGTCTGTACCAACTGGTTCTGGATATCCTGGATATGTGTATCCAGCAATGCCTGGGCCTGTTGACCCAGGTCTGTCACCAGATCCTGGGCGCGGCTGACCTGGATACGCACAGCTTGCTGCCGGATAAAATCAAGATTGCCCTGGAGTGTTTCTTGTATATCCGCCACAGCCTGATGAATGGGTGCCGCATAACGGTCCAGCATGGCATTGACCGACGGCGGCGCCCGCCCGGCTTGTATATCCAGCACCGCTTGAATCATGCTGCCCTGTACCTGGTCCAGCGCGCGGTTGATATCCAGCATGCCGGAGGTAATATTAATATCCTTAAGTACCCCGGATAAATCCAGGGTCTGGGTCCGGGTCAGGTCACCCAGCTGCCCGGTGAGCTTGCCAAGGTTTTTCTGAAGTGATGTGTCCAAGCCCGCCAAATTAGCCACGAGCCGGCTCACCGCCTTCCCGGCAATTGATTCGAGCTGTCCCGGATTAATTTTAAGACTCAGGCTGTTCATCTGTGCCTGGAGTTGCT